>CAZPUF010000001.1:0-40667 GCA_964589705.1 uncultured Saprospiraceae bacterium
GACCATATTCTATATCTCCAAGTTATTAGAAGGCACAGAGACTAAGATTTCCACGATAGCAAGAGGGGTTTCGTTTGGTGGAGAACTGGAGTATGCAGATCAGTTGACACTTGGACGGAGTATTCATAGTAGAATCAATTACAATACAGAGGTGCCTCTATAGGTTCTATAAGCACTGTATGGATGGATTTTTGCTGATTACTAGCATGCAAGATGCATTTTCATCCTCCAGGTAGCCATCCCACATGTCAGGAATTTCTATCATCATTGTCAATTATAATGTCAAGTATTTCCTTCGGCAATGCTTGCAGTCTGTCTATAGATCAGATTGGACTGGAGACCTCGAAGTCTTCGTAGTTGACAATAATTCTTCTGATGGCTCTGTAGAAATGGTCCAATCGTATTTTCCTCAAGTCAAACTCATCGCTAACACCGACAATAAGGGCTTCTCCAAGGCCAATAATCAAGCTATCAAGCAAGCGAATCATGCGTACACATTGATCCTCAATCCTGATACGATCATAGAGGAAGATACTTTGAGTAAATGTTATGAGTTGATGCAGCAGCACCAAGATGCAGGTGCAGTGGGAGTTAAAATGGTGGATGGAGGCGGCAGATTCCTGCCTGAGTCAAAACGTGGCTTTCCAAAACCAATGACTGCCTTATATAAGATGTTAGGCTTGGCCAAGCTTTTTCCAAAATCTAAGACTTTCAATCAATATTATCTGGGCCACCTAGAAGCAGATAAAACTCAAGAGATAGAAGTGCTCACTGGTGCCTTCACCTTTGCAAAAACAGACTTACTGCAGGAGATTGGCGGCTTTGATGAGGATTACTTTATGTATGGTGAGGATATAGAACTCTCTTTTCAAATCAAGGAGAAGGGTTATAAGCTATTCTATTTACCGCATACACAAATCATCCATTTCAAAGGGGAGAGTACCAAAAAAATCAGTTCCAGCTATCTGAAAAACTTCTATGGAGCTATGGTTATCTATGCCAAAAAGCGGAATACTGGCAGTTCCTTTTTGTGGTCCTGGATATTGTTTGTGGCTATTGGCTTTACGGCGTTGGCGACACTGATTAAAAAAGTCTCCATTTCGCAACTCAGACCATTGGTAGATTTTGGAATACTCTTTTTGGTGTCAAAAGGCATTAGATTGGCTTGGGCCAATTGGTATTACAAAAATCCAGATTACTATGATGTACCTTACATTAATCTGATCTATCTCGGGGTGGTGGCCATTATTGTCTTTTGTTATTATTTATTCGGGCAATATGATATCAGACATAATTTCAAACATCTGACCTATGGATTTATAAGCAGCATTCTTGTCTCTTTATCAGTCTACAGCATTCTGCCCTTGCAGTTGAGGTCATCCAGAATAGTGTTGATTATCTTACTCTTGTTATCACCATTCATTTTGATGCTGACGAGAAAAATATTCAATGCCTTGTTTAGAGGTACCTTCTCATTCAATGTGTCTGATGCCAGCCGGGTTGCCATAGTCGGAAGTCAAGCCTCATTGAAGCAGCTACAACCTTTGGTTAGGCGATTTTCTGGTGATAATAGTTTGGTGGGTCGGATTGGAATGGAGACTTCTGGTGATGAGCTAGGATTGTTACCCGAAATAGATCAGATTGTTGAATCTCGAGATATCAATGAATTACTCTTTTGCAGTAAGGATATACCCAATAAGGATATTTTTCAGACCATGTCGCAGTTGGGTAATTTGGTCCAGTATAAGGTGGCAGATAGCGATAATAAGTCTATACTTGGTAGTAATAGTAAAGAACGGATTGGAGAATGGTATGCGCTTGATATCAGTTTTAGAATCGATGAGCCATTTCACAGACGTACTAAACGGTTTTTGGATTTAGTATTTGGATTGGCAATCATACTTGGCTTCCTTGTAGTGCTGATATTTTCAAAACATACGAGTAGACTTTTCAGCAATTTGCTCCCTGTTCTGCTTGGTCGGAAAAGCTGGATAGGGTATGTGAATGGTGATACTTTGTTATACGAACTTCCTGCCTTAAAAGAAGGGGTGATAGCTGTATCTGAAGTTGATAAATTATCATCTGAAGATGCGCATTCCACAAATTTATACTACGCCAGAAATTATACGACTTGGGCTGAGGCAGCCAGCTTGGTAAGAATTTATTTTGGGAGGTAGACATCTCACTATTAGTTTTAATTACTTTGTACACTACAAATTCTAATCGGACATGACATTGATATCTGCCATTAAAAAGGAAACAGACAAGCAATTTGATAATCTGGTTAGCATTCGCAGGCATTTGCATCAATATCCAGAGTTGTCTTTCCAAGAGAAGGAGACGAGTGCCTTTGTGACCAACCTCCTCGATGAAGCTGGGATAAAGTATAAAGCTGGTTATTGTAAGTATGGAATTGTAGCAGAAATCAAGGGGAAGCGTAAAGGACAACTGATATATCTGCGTGGCGATATGGATGCATTGCCCATTCAGGAAAAAAATAAGGTTCCTTATAAGTCTAAGCGTCCAGGTGTCATGCATGCTTGCGGACATGATGTACATACTACCTCGCTCATAGGCGCTGCACTTGTGCTCAATAGATTGAAAGATAAACTATCAGGGACTATCAGGTTTGTATTTCAACCCGGAGAGGAAAAGCATCCAGGGGGTGCCTCCATCATGATAAAAGAAGGGGCGATCAAAAATGCCAAGAAAGCAAAGATTATAGGGCAGCATGTACACCCACCCTTAGAAGTAGGCAAAGTCGGTTTTCACCCAGGAGAGTATATGGCATCTGCTGACGAAATATATATTGATATAGTCGGCAAGGGAGGTCATGCAGCCTTACCAACCACCTATATAGATCCCATTATGGTCAGTGCAGAAGTCCTATCTGCCTTACATAAAGTCGTCAGCAGATACTCTGACCCTAAAGTCCCGACGGTATTAAGCTTTGGTAAAATTTGGTCTGACGGCGGGGCATCCAATGTCATACCTAATAAAGTGCATCTAGTGGGCACATTCAGATCTATGGATGAGCAGAACAGAGTCCACCTCCATAAGGTTATCACCGATGTAGCTAAGCATACCTGTAAAGCCTATGGAGCAAAAGCAAAGGTCAATATTCGGTATGGCTATCCAACCTTAGTTAATGATGTCGCTATGACTAATCAGGCGATGGCCCATGCGAAGGATTATATGGGCGAAGGCAATGTGGTCGAATTGCCAAAACGTATGACGGCAGAAGACTTCTCTTACTACAGTCAGATGATGCCAGCCTGCTTCTATAGATTAGGTACAGGTAATGTCAAAAAGGGCACCACTTCTTCAGTACATACACCAACTTTTGACATCGACGAATCTGCATTGGCGACAGGAACAGGATTACTAGCATATCTAGGTGCTATGAATGCTAAATAACACCTCCAATCAGCTTATTTTGAAATGTACTGCACATTTAATCAGTTAATTATACATTACATTTTTTTTTAATGTATTTTAGTGGTTCGAATGGAAATAAGTGGCTGATTTAGGTCTTTGGCGTGGGTTTTTTACCTCTCATATTTCTACTCTCATAACAAATTAGACAAATACAAAATAAGACTACTACCTATGGCTAAAATTCTGATTGTAGATGATGAAAGAGCAATTCGCCGAACACTTAGGGACATCCTCGAAATGGAAAAATATGAGGTCGAGGAAGCAGAAGATGGACTAACCAGTCTCGTAAAGATCAAACAAGAAAAATTCGATGTAGTTATTCTGGACATTAAAATGCCAAAAATGGATGGCATGGATGTAATGGACAGGATGGCTGAAGTATGCCCTGATACCCCAGTTATCATGATTAGCGGACACGGAGACATTGACACGGCCGTAGAAGCAGTGAAAAAAGGTGCTTTTGATTTTATAGCCAAGCCACCTGATTTGAATAGACTGCTTATCACAGTGCGAAATGCATTAGACAAATCGACCTTAATCGTTCAGAAGAAAAAACTTCAAAGAAGGGTGAAGAAGTCCGCTCCTGTGACTAAGATCGTCGGTAGCTCTTCAGAGATTTCAGTACTTAAGGAGACGATAGATAAAGTAGCACCAACTGATGCAAGAGTATTGGTCCAAGGTCCAAATGGGACAGGTAAAGAATTGGTGGCCAGATGGATGCATGAGAGAAGTAGTAGAAAAGATGGTCCAATCGTAGAGGTCAATTGTGCAGCTATTCCTTCAGAATTGATTGAATCTGAACTCTTTGGTCATACTAAAGGCTCATTTACAGGAGCGCACAAAGACAAGGCAGGAAAATTCGAGTTGGCTAATAAAGGAACACTGTTCCTGGATGAGATAGGAGATATGAGTTTGAGTGCTCAAGCTAAAGTATTGAGAGCTTTGCAAGAGAACAGAATCACTAGAGTCGGCGGTGATAAGTCGATTTCTGTGAACGTGAGAATCGTCTCAGCAACCAATAAAGACTTAAGAAAAGAAATCTCGAAAGGCAACTTCAGAGAGGATCTCTATCATAGATTGGCAGTTATCGTTATGAAGGTGCCTTCGCTCAATGAAAGAAAGTCAGATATACCTGAATTAGTCGATCATTTTAACGGCATGATTTGTAAAGAGTACGGTATCAGTGATAAGGTATTTGAACCTTCAGCTATCAAAGAACTCCAACAGATCAATTGGACTGGAAATATTAGAGAACTCAGAAATGTAGTAGAGCGACTAATAATCTTAGGAAAGGAAAAGATTACTAAGAAGGATGTAGTAGACTTTGCAGTGTCAGTATCCAATAAAAGAAATAGCTTGGAAGATCTTTTTGAGAAGTATGACACCTTTGCAGAGTTGAGAAATCATCTCGAAAAAGAATACGAACAATACAAGGGTGTAGTCGTTTAATACCCTTTTTCTCATAGAAATAATACCTAGAAATGACAAAGAATTTGAAGCAGTGGACACAGCTTAAAGGAGAGAACTCTTGGACCATGTTTAAGGTGCTTGCAGAGCTTGTGGATGGATTCGAAAGATTAAATCAAATAGGCCCGTGTGTCGCCATATATGGTTCGGCAAGAACCAAGCCTGATCAAAAGTACTATAAGGAAACTGTAGAGCTGGCACAAGAACTTGTCAAAGAGGGATTTGGGATTATTTCTGGTGGTGGACCAGGTATCATGGAGGCTGCCAATAAAGGTGCTCACCTTCAAGGTGGTACTTCTGTTGGGTTAAATATAGAATTGCCCTTCGAGCAAGGCGGTAATCAGTATGTAGATAAGGATAAGCATATCAATCACAGATATTTCTTTATTAGAAAGGTGATGTTCGTCAAATATTCTCAGGCATTAATCGCTATGCCAGGTGGATTTGGAACTTTGGATGAATTATTCGAAACCATTACACTTATCCAAACTAATAAACTGACTAAAGTACCCGTCATATTATATGGATCTGATTATTGGAAAGGACTAAAAGATTGGATAGAACAAACTGTTCTTGGAAAATTTGGCAACATATCACCAGTTGATATGAATTTGATACCATTAGTAGATACCAAAGAAGATGTCATTAAGATCATCCACGATTGGTATACTACTTCTGAGAACAGCCTAGAGCCAAATTACACTCTATAGTATTATTCTCTCAGTACCCATCTAATGCCTACTCTTAGATTCCTGTCAAACTGTGCATAGTTACTAACTAGAAAGTGTTCTTGTGGTACAAAAAAGTCCACAACATTTTCTGCTTTGACAAACATTCTAAATTGACTTATCTGGAAACTGGCATACGCCTCGAAGTAGGGGTATGAATCAAACTCCTCCCCTGATGGATAAAAACTTCCAGTAATCGGAAGGAATGACAATCGCTCACCAGTTTGGATATTATAGTAAAGTCCACCAAATCTAGCCAGTAGTCTCTTCTTAAATAAGGGAGTCTGGATATAGAGATTATGAGTAGAGTATATATTAGGTAGACGAAATACGTTATCTGAGAATTCCTGAATGATGCCTGAATTCTCCATGCCTATGAACTTCCAGAAAAATCGATGCTTGGCAATAAGTTGGATATATTCTGTGCTACCACTTGATTGGATTGGTAAGGCAGAATTATCATAAGATATTGGATTGGTAATAATGCCAGAATTAAATGCCATCGATAATCCAATCTTTTCATAGGCCGCAATTCCACTGATCTGGATTTCATTAACTTTCGAAAATTCATTTGAAAATATATTCTGAAAGGTGACATCAACAGAGCGCTGAATCAGTGTCGGATCGTATCTGGAAACAGTGAGCCTGGCTTCGAGATTCAGATCTTTTATTGCTTTAAACTTTAGTCCGGTATCTAATAAGAGGTTACCCGAATTGGATCCAAAACCTAATTCTAATCTTCCATCCAGCTCAGTGATTCGTCCAACATTAACCTTTAATTCTGAGAACAGAGTGGCATCATGCACAGACTCGACATTGGTATCTGTTCTAAATCGCGACCATTGGTGTAGAACCCCAACATTAAGATTTATCCCTTTGTAGTTGAAGTTGATATCACCAATATTTTTGATTTTATGGAATCCTAAGAAATAGCGAATACCTCTATCGTCAGTCACATAATTTTGAGGATATACCAAGGTGTCATCTCTGAAGGTCAACTCCTCATCTCCATATACATAGAACCCATGCTCAAACATCACCTGATGATGAACTTCTATTCGCTGACCAAGTATGGTAAAGAAATTATCAAGGAAATACTTGAAGTCTTCATGTCTTGTGCTGGCTTCATTGAGGATGCTAGGGATAGATGACCGTATTCTCGAGTTGAAATTGGTAACTCCACCATTATGTTCTTCATTATGATTGTTAGCTAAGAAGGTAAAGAAGGTCTGTCTGTTTTTATCTGGCCTTTGTTTCCATATACCGACGCCAAAGGCGGTGCTTCTAGTGGATTGATTTCTATAGAATCCTATTTGATTAATTCTGTCCAGATTGATAGAGAAGTTGACATCATTAGCAAAATTGGTACTGAACCTCGCACTGAATTTGGTATTCTCATCTCCATCCACAGGTGTGAAAGCATAGTCATTAAATGCGGTATGACCTATTCTATAATATTTAAAATCCGATAATTCAGTCTTGTATAAATCATATTGGTGAAAACCAGGATCTGTAAGAATGTCTTTCTTAATTCGGTAGATAAGCGGGACCTGAGCAGAGCCTAAATTTCCTAACGTATAAGCCCCTCTGTCAAATGTCCTTGCTCTGGCATATACCTCATTATTATCTAAGGAGGTGTCACTAAATGTGGTTAGTACCTTAATGTCAGTTACACTAAATGACTGTACAGTGACAGTGTCCTCGGGAATTTCATTTTCATCAGGTGATTCGATGGTCCCAGGATCGAACTGCTGCCCACTAACTTGGAAGCAATACAATAGAAATATGAACAGCCAAGTATGCCTAAGCTTAATTCGCAATAATTAATTTTTTTGTCGAGATAATATTTGGACTTTGTATTCTCAGATAATATTGACCTGCTTCAAGTTGTAGTTGATGTTCTGTTACAACAGGTAGGTTTTGTATGTGCCTTCCTTCTGCATCTAGTATACTCATTTGCTGTATATGCTTAGGCAAAGTACCTTGTAAGGAAATAGTGCCTACAGAAGGGTTGGGATATATTGTCCAAGATTCGATATTGTTCGATTGATCTTCAGTACTAGTCACACCTCCTGATAACTCATTGACGCCGCTTATAACGAATAGACCTTCTTGCATGTCAGACACAAGTATATTGCCTGAAGGCAAAAATGGATATACTCCCCAGGCCCCTTCAAAATTATCTCTATGAGGTAACTGAGAAGTATTAAAGTGTAAAACTCTTTGGATATTATCTAAGTCTGATATATCGTATACCTGTAATCCGTCATAGTAGTAAGAACTATATAAGTAGTCACCATGTATAATTTGATTGTGAGGTATGGAAAAACGATTTTCATTTCCTGCATCTATTGTATCTAACACAGTTATCTCAGGTAACTGTGATACGTCAAGTACTTTCATATCCATATCATGTGTTTCGTCGGCCAACACATAGGTATTACCGTCGTCACTCAACCATCCTGAATGATTATACCCAGACTGTGGGTATTCGGAAGGTAATAAGGAGGCAATCAAAGTAGGGCTTTCTGGATCAGAAAAATCAGCTATAGCAAAGCCGCCAGGTCCGCAATTGAGATATGCTGTGTCTCTTATGACATAAGCATCATGTATCTGCGTAAAACTAAAATTATCTATAGACCTAAAATCTCTTATTGTTGTAGGGTTAAGTGGATCCGAGATGTCGAATAATCTGAGCGGCGCAAAAGGCAGAGTAGCCCCGGCAGAAATACAACTATACATAATGGCGGCACTTGTATCTATAAATATATTATGACTTCGTCTTATTAATTCCTGTGAATCATAGACCACAGTCACAGAATCAGGTAGGGTAGACAGGTCCATAATCTGTAAGGTAGATGCAGCACCTTCATCAGCAACAACATATAAGTAGCCCTCATGATCGTGATAATCTCTATGAATAATTTCTGGGCTTGCTACTGCCCCTGGAATCATAAAAAGTTCTTCTAAGTCATCTTGCGGATTTGTCACATCGAAAAAATGAGTGCCTAGGGTAGACCCAATTATAGCATATTCTCTACCATCTTGATATAGTCCCCAGATTTCGTTGTAAGCATTATTGAATCTGGCTGAGCCTGGTATTGATGGATCAAACCAACGTCCTTCGAGAGTACCTTCTACGGATTGTGCAGACAAATCACCATTGAAGGCTATCATACAACTTAGAAGGGAACAGATAATGAGTCGAGTAACTGTCATTCTTATTATTTATGACCTAAAGGTAAATGTAATTGCACATTGAAATGCATATACAATGATCAATCGGTATATTATTGGATTAATTAGTAAGTACAAATGTCGTTAACGAAATAATTGCTGAGGTTAATTATCTTTGGACCGCAATAAATTAGATTTTATTGCCTCTGGAAACTACACCTACCTCCGATTTGCTCAATACCAACTAAGAAAGTAGATAATCTGCTTTCATTTTATCTTTTACAAACACAAACTATAATTTGGTTCTATGAAACTGAAAAAAGTACATGCTCTAGAGAAAAAAGCCGAAGAGGTATGGATAGTATCTCCTGACTTACATTACGATACAGAGAATGATGTCTTCAAGAATATCGTCAAACACAATCTGCACAAAGGGAAGAAATACAGATATATCGTTCCAGCTACAGCTTCAGTCAATAAGCATATAACGATGTATCAGAAGGATCAGACGATACCAAAAGATCTAACAGATGAGATGTTTTTGATCTTACAGCCATCTGAATTCAACCCATTTCTCAACGAGTTAGCGATATATAACCCAAAGAGTAAATCTCCTATTGCTTGTCTATCTGTTTGGAAAGACTGTGATTCTGATGATGAAGTTATTAAAGTCGATGCAAAGATGACAAAGGTCCTAATCTCTAAGTTTAAGAGTATTTGGAAAAAATATAAGCGTACTAATCCATAGTACTTAGAAAGGAATCATGGTTGTCTGAAGCCATGATTCCTTTACCATGAACTACCACCTCCACCAAATCCACCTCCAGCACCTCCGCTACTAAACCCACCTCCGCTACTACCAGCGCCAGTGCTCCTTGGCATGCTGACAAATACAGATTTGATTTCTGGTACATTGAAATCTGAGTAGAAGTTACCATTGGAATTTCCAGCATTTGCAGCATAATATGGATGCGTAGAATTATAACCAAACCAATATGGACTTGACGTCTCAATGTCCTTTAGTTTGTTGGTCCACTCCTTGTCCACACCTAAGGCGATGGCATATGGATAGATATTATGCAAGTAATCAGGATCTTTCGACAGTAAACGATTAATCACACTTTGGTCTCCATTGGTCAAATGCCTCTTTAGCCCTTGAAGATGATTAGACAATCTGATCCCAGCTTGACTCAGTTTTGGTCGTATTGAATGTATGATTATCGCCGTGATACTCAGGACGATTAGCCCTATGCCAGCCCACAAATCCTGTACTAATCCTATCAAAAGAATACCACCAACGATGCCTAATACACCCAAGGCCAATAGCCATCCACTATGGAATAATTTCCGCTCCCTCTCGTCATATAATGCCTCATCTATAATTCGTTCTTTCAAGATTTTAGACACAGAGGCTAGTGGACGATAAATCTTCTCTTTGAGTTCATCAAGCTCTACATAATCCCCATGTTCAAATATAGATTTGAATATCTTATGTTGATATTCTGGTGCATCAGATGGAAGCGAAGCTATTTTTTCAAAATGTGTCGTATCTACGCCTTTGATCACTTTTATATAGCCTTGATTACCCCAATAAGGCAAAAGTGAAATGATGTCTTCGGTGTTCACTCTTCTATCATGGTAAGCACCGACTAAGGCTGGTGAAAAACCTTCTGGTGGATGGTACTGATCTTTGATATTATCTGATAGACCTTCATCTTTCCGCCTATTTTGAAAGAAAGCAGCCAATAAGCCTATTAGTAAGGTAATTGGCGCTACCCAGCCCTTCTTCTTGCTCGATTCGGCCCAACTGTATGGGTTGACGGGTGGCTGCAGGTATTGGGCAGGCAATCTCATAGCTATAGTTGCATTATCGTAGGCTGGAATAACAGTTAGAGATTGGCCTGAGGCACTATGTCCGTACCTCTCAATAGAGACATGCTTGTTGCGTTCTCCAGCTTTCCCTGTATTCAATATTACATCCTCTTTATCTATGTTTAGATCTGTAGGCCACGAGATTTTGTAGGTCATTTTGTCGATGGAGGTGTCCCAGCCTGATATGAGGTTATACTGGAAAGCAATATGGTCCTCCTCAAAAATAAAGGTATTGCTCAGTCTATATTCCAACTCATATGTCTGTTCACCAGTTAACCATTCATTCTGTTTTCCGATTCTTATGATTCGGTCATTTCCTTCAGTAAGTAACTTGTAGGCATGTCGCTTGACGTCGACATTGGAGAGTTTGACACTTTGACGTTGGTCATTGATAATATATGATTTAGGAATATTTCTTTTGATACCTCTCCGCTTCTTGTTGAAGTTGACAGTGATCTTTTCGCTCACATCTATATGTCCTTGATTACTTATTTGCAGATCTATATCATAAGATTTGATAGTGTAATCCTGTGCGCTAATGCCTATAGTGAGACATAGCATAGCCATTATTCCTAAGAGATATTTCATAGGTAGGTGAGTTTTACAAGGTGGAGAATAATAGGTAGGATAGCCGACTAAGTTCGGCTATCCATTTTTTTTGGTCAGAATAGACTATGAGTTTTGTATTCTTTTCTGGGTTTTCAGCTCTTTGTTTTTCTCTTTCATGGCCTCTCCAATTTGTTGAGAAGCGATAAATGAAGTTGTCATTTCTGACAACATATCACTGCCTGCATTTGGTGAATTCGGCATGAGAATCAAGTTGCTATTTGTGCTTTCACCCATAGATTGTAAGGTGTCATAGTGCTGGGTTACAACGATAAGAGCAGAGGCTTCCTGGCTATTGATACCAACATTATTAAGCACTTCAACACTCTCCTCCAATCCTTTGGCGATCTCTCTTCTCTGATCAGCTATACCTTGACCTTGTAGTCTTTTGCTTTCAGCCTCTGCCTTGGCTTTTGCTACGATTCTGATTCTTTCCGCCTCTCCTTCATATTCTGCAGCTATCTTCTCTCTTTCAGCAGCATTAATCCTGTTCATGGCCTCTTTTACCTGAGGATCAGGATCTATATCTGTGACTAATGCTCTGACGATTTTATAACCATACTCATTCATGGCTTCTTGAAGTTCGTCTTTGATGGCATTGGCAACATCATCTTTTTTAACGAATACATCGTCCAACTTCATTTTTGGCACTTCGGCTCTTACAACATCAAAGACGTAAGAGGTAATTTGATCATGTGGATTTTCTAGCATATAGAATGCCTCATAGACCGACTCTTGAATGACGAGAAATTGCACCGATACCTTCAGTCTAACAAATACATCATCAAAAGTCTTAGTTTCTACATTGACATCAAGTTGCTGAGTTTTGAGATTGACGCGTCCTCTAACCTTATCTAGAACAGGTATTTTGAAATGAAGGCCAGGTTTTTTTACACTATGAAACTTTCCCAGTCTTTCTAGGATAGCGGAGGACTGTTGCTTAACTGTAAATAAGCCTGAACCTATGAGAATGATCATGAGGAATAGAAATGGAATGTATGCTAAAAATTCTGCTGGCATGGTGTTAGTTTTTTTGATTCGTTTGAAATACTGATCTGATAACAATTAATAGTGTTAAGTTAATTCAAAAATTATTACTTATATCTACGAAAGAACAATTTATAGATACCAACAGTGTATAATTATTGAAGTAAGTGACTATAGGTAACTTGCCTTTTTAATCTTCAAAGGACCAAAATTAGTCTTGCCAAACTACGATTTTCGTACCTTGTAGGCTTGGAATTAGAAATTTTAAAAATCCTATCAACATCATTCTGATGCATATTAAGACATACTTATTACTTCTAATACTCACACTGGCTTTATTGGCGTGTGTAAATGATAGTACGACTGGCACTAAAGGAAGTCAAAGTGCTCAGCCTGCAGAGTTAGCAAAGCCGTCTACTCCAGCTACTAACAATCCGGCAAAGAGACCTACAGAAGAGATGACAGTCAATATGAATGGCAAACAAATATCTCCTCCAACTAGAAATAAACCTGCTACTGCCACTAACAAAACCACTAATAATACTACTACAAAAGCAGGAACGCCAACCAAATCCGATAAACCCGTCCCAAAGCGTACCCCAGACAAAATACCTCCAGGATCACTGCCTTCAGCTTGTGATTTGGTCACAGAAAATCATATCTCTGAGGTATTAGGTATAGTTGAGGCTAGAGATATATATGTCAAAGATGGCTCAGGACCAAATCCATACAAATCTGATTCAAGATCATGCTTTTTCAAGTGGCCTCATAATGGTGACCGGAATGCAGGTGTACTGATACAGGTGCAAAGAAATTCCTATCCGGAGGAATTCCCTGATTGGGCAAAGTATTATATAACTTCCAAAAAACAACAAGGAGATAAACTTCCCGATGAATCTGTCACTTACCGCTATAAAGACTTTCCAGATATGGGAGAAGATGGGGCTTATAATTATGATTTAGCTAGATACTTGTGGCGGATTAAGTCAGGACATGTCATTATGATTGCTTTTAATTTGCCATCTTCTGAACCAGAACAGCTTATGTGGGCTAGTAAAATCGGCAAAGTGGTTGAGAAGAATTTTCAAGAGATTCTAAAGAAGAAATAAGCAGATATGCTCCAGTCTATTAGTGTAGAAAATTACGCCATCATAGCTAAGGTTACTTTGGATTTTGATGAGCGACTTAATATCATAACAGGTGAGACAGGTGCAGGAAAGTCCATACTATTGGGAGCACTTGGTCTTATAATGGGGCAACGTGCTGACAGTAAAGTGTTGCTTGACAAGGCTAACAAATGTATTGTAGAAGCTTCATTCTCCGCCTATCCTAAGAGTATCAATGTCATCTTGGAAGCTAATGATTTGGATCAAGAGGACGAACTCATCATAAGGAGAGAGATAGTCCCAAGCGGCCGCTCGAGAGCTTTTATTAATGATACACCAACTAATCTTGACGTCCTACAAAGCATCAGTACTGAGCTGATAGATCTCAATAAGCAATTTCAGATTACTGACATTCAACGGAAGGAATTCCATCTCAAACTGGTAGATGCGTTGGCGGGCAATGAAAAATTGAATGACAAATACACACAGTTATATACAACGTATCGGCAGAAGTCCAAGGAGCTGGACCAACAAAAACAACTCGAATCCGCTCAACTAAAAGAAGTGGACTTCATGCAATTTCAGTTAAATGAGTTTTTGAAAATTGGCTTAGTGGATGGCGAAAAGGTCAATATGGAATCTGAAGCTACCATTTTGGAAAAGTCAGATGAGATTTCTGCCTTGATGCAAGAGACAACCTTCAAGCTGTCCGAAGGTGACGACAGTGTCAAAGATTTATTATTGGACTTATCTAAACGATGGGCCACATTCAATGGAGTCAATCCGCAGATTTCAGAAGGATATGAGTTATTAGAAGAGCTGCAGGAAAACCTAATCAGCCTGACCGATATATCACAGAATATAGCAGATAGTATAGATAGCAATCCTGCAAGACTATCAGAAATTAGATTACGATTGGACGAAATCTATTCACTAGAAAAGAAACATGGAGTCCAAACAGTCTCACAGTTAATGACAATTCAATCTGAATTGGAACAAAAACTGGCTAATATCAATGGCAGAGAAGCCAGGATCAAAGACTTGGAAAAAGAAATAGCTTCATTGGAGCAGGCGTTGGAAAATCTGGCTGCCCAGTTGACCAAAAAGCGCAAGAAAATCTTCAAGAAACTAGAGAGCAGCGTCAATACCAAATTGGATGCTCTGGCGATGGACTCCGCAGAAATCAAAGTGTCTCATCAGATACTGGATGAACTTAAGTCCTCTGGAAAAGATGACATATCTATCCGTTTCAAAGCCAATAAGGGCTCTGACTTTCAAGAGATTAAGAAAGTGGCTTCTGGAGGCGAAACCTCTCGTCTGATGTTAAGCATTAAAGCCACTGTAGCTAAAGCCATGTCTTTGCCTACTATGATATTTGACGAGATAGATACTGGGGTATCTGGCGATATAGCTGGTAAGATGGCTCTCATTCTCAAAGAGTTGGCAACTGACCATCAAATGATATGCATTACACATACGCCTCAGATTGCGGCAAGAGCTATCAGGCATTTTCATGTATTCAAAGAGGAGCATAAAAATCGGACAGAAACACATGTCAGGGTACTTAATGATAATGAGAGAATTACCGAAATAGCTAAGATGCTGAGTGGTGATCCTCCAAGTACTTTTGCATTGGATAATGCAAAAGATTTGATGACGACTCGTCAATTATAGTTGAAAAACTATCTTTAACCTCCAACAAAACAAAAACTAAAGCCCAATGGCAAGTAATTTATTGAAAGGTAAGAAAGGAATTATATCTGGTGCGCTGGATAGTGAATCTATAGCATGGAAGATAGCAGAGAAAGCGCATGCAGAAGGCGCGGAGATCGTGTTGACCAATGCCCCTGTGGCATTAAGGTTAGGAGCCATAAATGAATTGGCTGAGAAGATATCTAGCGTAGTGATTCCAGCTGATGCCACAAACACAGAAGATATAGACAACTTATTTGATCAGAGTTTGGAGCGATTTGGAGGCAAGATGGACTTTGTACTGCATTCTATTGGTATGTCATTGAATGTAAGAAAAAAGCGGGACTACACTGACATCAAGTATGATTGGATGCAAAAGACTTTTGATATATCTGCAATATCTTTCCACAAGATGATGCAATCTGCTTATAAGAAGGATGCCATTAATGAGTGGGGGAGTGTCTTAGGTCTGTCTTATATAGCGGCGCAACGTACTTTTCCTGACTATAATGAAATGGCTGAGTCCAAGGCCCTCTTAGAATCCTTTGCAAGAAGCTTTGGATATCACTGGGCAAAGAAAAATAAAGTCAGAGTCAATACGGTGAGTCAATCACCTACAATGACTACTGCAGGAAAGGGAGTGAAAGGATTTCAAGAGTTCTTCTCTTACGCCGATAAAATGTCGCCGCTTGGTAATGCCAGTGCAGAGGCTTGTGCAGATTATTGCATTATGCTTTTCTCTGATTATACTAAGTATGTGACGATGCAAAATCTCTATCACGATGGTGGATTCTCAAATATGGGTATGGCACCAGAAATATTAGAAACTTAATAAGATGTTCTGGAAAAAAAAGAAGCCTAGTTATCTGACACCTCATATAACAGATGACAATTTCAATGAGATAGTTTCTACCTCAAAGGTGCCTGTGCTCTTAGATTTCTACGCTTCTTGGTGTGGTCCATGTAAGGTGCTAGGTCCTATCATCGACGAATTATCTGAAGAATATCAAGACAAAGCCCTTGTCGCCAAAGTCAATACTGAAGTTAATCCACAACTTAGTGCTTATTTCAAAATCAAATCTATACCCACAATGATCATCATCCACCAGGGTGCACTGAGAGAGAGATTTCAAGGCTTGATTCCTAAGCCTAACCTTGAGGAAATATTGGACGAATATATCCGAGGGGAGCATGATGTAGCTAAGGGGGAAGAAGAATAACACCAAGGCTACAATGCCTCACATATAGACTTAACATTTATACCTCCATTGCATGAGGTTAACCATAGTATATCTCATAAGAAAATAGATCAGCCTTACCTCTAGATCTGTATTAGTATTGAAGTTAATGTACTGTCTAGTTGGTTAAAAAACTGGGTTTAACACTTATAAACCATCCATATACAAGGATTAACATACTTCTGGTATTATTTAGCTTGATATTAATATTATTTATAATATATATTGAGTTGATTTATAGTAAACTCTCCACTTTTTGCCCCAAGTTTTCTATTGATATGAAGGAGTTGCAGATAATATTGATCTTGTTGTATACGGCCGGTGTAGTCCACTGTCAGATCTACAATGATATGTCAAGGGATACAACTCTGACATTTGAGGAGATTGTCAGGGATGCAGAAGCTTACTTTGATATACATGGTAGGGGTCAACATACAGGCTATAAAGCTTTTAAGAGATGGGAATATAGGATGAAGAGATGTTTGGACGAACGAGGTGGCCTGATCAATAGCGCCAGAGTCTACCAATCTCATTTAAAGTGGGATAAGCAAAAACAAACCCAAGAATTGCGGTCCTCTCCTCAGAACAACTGGATAGAATTAGGACCTCATGAGACTCAAATCACGCATGGCTGGTCATCTCACATAGGGAGGATAACTTCAGTAGCAATAGATGAGAATAATTCCAATCATATAATTGTAGGATCACCTTCTGGAGGAATATGGAAGTCTTTGGATGGAGGCCAAAGCTGGACACCAATATTCGATGACCAACTGATTTTACAGATCTATTCATTGGCTATAAGCCCATATAACCAGGATACTTACTTTGCTGGGACCCAAGGAGGAGGATTAATGAAATCTACAGACGGTGGTCAGACCTGGTATACTACTACTGGTATCTTTCCTAGCACTCAGATAATTGATATCGAAATTTCACCAACAAATCCAAGTGTTTGTTTAGCGATTAATATAGGGGGGAATATATTTCACTCCTTTGATGCTGGAGAGAGTTGGATTGTTTCTCTTGTCCATAGTCAGACAATGTATGACATAGAGTTTAGACCGATGGATGGTAATCATGTGTATGCTTCTGGATTAGGTTCTATATACCATTCTTCGGATCAGGGTTGGTCTTGGACAGAGTTGACTGGAGATTGGCAAACGCATACCTACCATAACCCGATTATGCTGGCCGTTACAGAGGATGATCCTGATTATCTGTATGCATTGGAAGCAAATAATGGAGGTTTTGGAACAGTGTACCGATCAGAGAATAATGGAGTTAGTTTCTCTGTCATGTCAGATAATAGCGCTAATAATAATAACATCATGGGCTATGACCTTAATTTTCCTGGCGGTCAAGCGCCAAGAGATATGGCTATAGCTGTCAATCCAAATGATAAGGATGAGGTTCATATAGGCGGGATCATGTCATTCCGATCATTTGATGGCGCGGCAACCTGGGAGCAAACCTCACATTGGTTACATACTGACCCATTACCATTTATACATGCAGATGTAGATCAAATAGTTTATTTGCCTGGGCGCATTTATTTTGCAACCGATGGTGGACTTTTCACATCAGACGATAATGCATCAAGTTTTGAAGATAGGTCAACAGGGTTAGGTATCAGACAGTTTTACCGTATAGATGTAAGTGAAGATGGTAGTGTGATTGCAGGAGGTAGTCAGGACAATGGTACGGGTAGATACACTTCCTCAGGAGGCTGGTTGAATTTTGTTGGTGCAGATGGTATGGAACCACTTATAGATTTAGATGATAAGGATACAATCTATGCATCTATTCAATATGGTACTTTATATAGGACATCAGATGGTGGGCAGACGCTGGATGGTGGCTTGTCACAAACTCCTGGATTTGGAGACTGGGTGACGCCTCTAGTTGCAGATCCTATCGACCATTCTACTATATATCAAGGCAAGACTCAACTCTACAAATCCTCTAATGGAATCAGCTCATGGGAAGTGATTTCTAATTTTAGCAATAATAATCCAGGAGATACATTAATGCAAGAAATAGCTGTTTCGCCGATTGACAATCAGTTTATACTTGTTGCATTCGAGCAGCAATTATACAAAACAATAAATGGTGGAGCCACCTGGGAAGATATCTCTCCCAACTTTGCTTTTTCCAATATCAACTATATCTCTATGCACCCGGACGACATGAATTGGATAGCCATGACTCTGTCGGGTACAGATAAGAGAGTAGTACAAAGTACTGACGGTGGTCAGACTTGGGCCGATTTGATGCCTGGCCTTCCTAATATTGGCGCAGAATCCTTATTGTATGAAGGTGGTCCTCAGAATGGGTTGTATGTGACGATGGGGACAGGTGTTTATTATAAGAGTGGTGTATATCCAAGTTGGGAAGCTATTGGTAACAACATGCCTTTGGTGCTCGTGACAGAATTAGATATAAATGGATGTGAATTATATGCAGCAAGTTATGGAAGAGGATTATGGCAAACTAATTTGTTAGATGACACGCCAGTGTATGCCGATCTTGATGGAGATGGTTTTGGAGATGAAACTTCAGGTCAGCCTTATTGTTCTGCTCCAGTTGGATATATAGCTGCTGGAGGTGATTGTGATGATTCCAATCCGAATATAAATATAGAGGTGAGTTGGTATCATGATGGGGATGGCGATGGATTTGGAAATCCAACGGTAGAAGTGACAGCATGTAATCCTCCTTCTGGATTTGTTCAAGATAACAGTGATTGTGTAGATAATGATTCTGGTGTATATCCGGGGGCAGTAGAATTGTGTGATGGAATAGATAATAATTGTGATGGAGTCATAGACGAAATGTGTTTGGAATGTGATGGTGATTTTTTATTTGTTCAGGCTGCTATAGATGAGAGTTATCATGCTGGAACTAATTTGCTATCTGCAGCAGATATTAGTGGTGTGACGTCCAGATTATTTACGGCGGGAAATACGATTGAGTTATTACCTGGTTTTGAAATTGGAAATGGTGTTGAATTTGATGCGATTATAGAGCCATGTTTCAACGGTGTCATTCCGCTGAATACCAATATTAAAAGAGAATTGGTTGTCATGGAGGGCGAAATTTATGATCGAATGAAGACAGGGGAACTCATACATGTCAAAGTTGTCAATGACCATAGTGGTAGAGTAGAGACTGTTGTATATTCTAAAAGTGCAGTAAGCCTTGGTTATGTGCTTAATCAGCTCCACCGCGGTCAGTATATAATTTATATAGAATCTGACTCCATTAATTGGAATAGAACTTTCTCTGTGGTCTAATCCTCCTATTGGGTAGACCGTATCCGATTAATTACTTCAGGATCACCTTTGAATCCTAAGCTTTCGCTGGTAGACAAATCTTGCTTAGCTGCTGCGTAATTTCTTTGATTGTAGAATACTTTGGCTCTTTCAAAATAATATACCCCCTTTCGCCCATTCATACCTATAGCTCGATTAATGGCGTCCATAGCTTGTGGCACTTCTGATCTAAAATTATGCAGTCTTGCCTTTTCGTACCACATGTCAGGAAAGTTCGGTTTGAGATTTAGATACTTGTCTATATCCTTCAGCGCATTGTCATAATCCTTTGTCTGATTGTAGATAACAGACCTGTTCAGATAGATATTTGCGAAGTTAGGGTCTATCTGCTCTGCTTGATTTAGATTGGCAATAGAATTCTGAAAATCTCCCAACTTAGCATAAGTCGCTCCTCTATTAACTACGAATTCTACATCCGTTGGCTTCAACTCTATGGCTTTATTGTAGTTGTACAGTGCCTTTAATAAGGAGTCTCTGTTATTAAAATTAAAGTATAATCTTGCTACAGAGTTATATGGTTCAGGATCATCTGACTTTATTCTAATACGTTCTGCATAATCTCTTAGTGCCAACTGTGTCTGACCAGCATCTCTGTAAAAATTGGCTCTGTTGCCCCATGGTAAGGTAGACTTCGTATAGTACTTGAGAACGTGAGTCCAGAGGGTGCCACTGTCCTTCCATATTTTGTTTTGTTGAAAAGTCATAAATGCAAAGCCTAGAACTATGAGTCCAACGCCAATCAGACTAGCCATCTTTAACTCAGGTCTTTTAGCAATCAACTCATTCAGATAATATGCCATGATAAAGAAAAGGCCCAGATACGCCATATAGGTAAATCTATCAGCGATGAAACCTTGGCCTGCCCCCAGTATCTGCAGCAACATGAAGACGTTAGCTATAAAGAATGCTATACCAAAGAACCATACCTTCATTTTTTTGCTATAGGCGTATAACAGGCCTGCGGCGGTGAGAATAAAGGTCAATATGGATGCATAAAATAAGGGACCTAAAGAGGCAGGATAGGGGTATAACGGCGATAATCTAAATGGTATCAAAGCCTTTATATAGTATACTCCCAATGAGTATGACCCTATAAATAATCTGGAGATGCCTGAGTATGCCTGCTCTTCTATTGAACCCTGTGCTTTCAAGGTATAGATATTGATAATACCGATAGCCAAAGATCCGATGAAATAAGGCCACTTAGATAGAATGCTGTTGAAAGTAATTTTACTATCCTTGGACAAGTAATAATCAACCAAAATCAAGGACAAAGGCAGGAAGACAGCCTGTATCTTAGACAGCAATGATAAGATGAATAGACCAATTATCAGGACATTTCTTACAGTAGTAAATCCTTGCTGTTTTCCTTTTATATACTGAAACAATGCTGCTAAATAAAAGACCCCAAAGAGTACATCTTTTCGCTCTGTAACCCATGCCACAGATTCTACACGCATCGGGTGTACGCCAAATAGTAATGCCAAGAATGCAGCCCCCCAAATACCTAGCTTTAATCGGATGCCTATCCAAAAGACAAACATGACACAAAGCACATGTAATAAGATATTATTTAGGTGTCTGACATAGGGCCTGCTCTTTGCAGATACCATTCTTTCTTCTAGTGCAAATGTCCAGATCGTTAGTGGATTGTAGTTGCCGATGACGTCAGACTTGAAGATTTCGGTCGTATTAGACCAAAAGGTGGTTTTATTGACTGTAGTAACTAATTCGTTCTCGTAGAAATTTCGGTCATCATCCCAATTAACATAAAGATTGTCGAGGGAAGGGAGAAAAGAGAGGGCTACAAAAATCAGAATTCCTAAGAGAACTAAATAAGTCTTAGGATCTCTTTTGTGCTTGTTGTTGCCTGACTTGAGTGCTTCCTTTTTTTCAAGCTTTCTAGCTTTTTGTGGAGAGAGTTTTTTTTCTTTAAGTGCTTGCTTTTTCTTCTTTTTGGAGGCCATAATCCGTGAATACTAATTACTTACATATATAAAAAAATTAAATGTAATTAGTTTTTAACGAATTAGAGCAATTAAAGCACTAAAATTAGAGATAGACAAGGGTTAAAAAAAATAGCCTGATGCGCAGCATCAGGCTATTTTTTTCTTCTTGTAAGTACTTAGTCTTAAGCACCTGTCTTCTTAGAACCACAAGCTGCTTTCTTTCCAGCGCAACATGCTTTTTTCTTAGATTTTCCAGCGCTTTGAACTTTACCATCTACAGTATCAGCAGTTTTGATAACCTTCGCTTCTTGGTCACTTAAGACTTCTGATGGAGATAAGTTAACAAAAGCGTTCGCTTCAGAATCATATTGTACTTCATCCATAGATACTTTGCCGGACTTCTCGCATACATTTTTCTGATAGTAAGAAATGCTACCTGAAAGTGGGCACTCCTTTCTGACGATGTTCTCATCAGACTCTGCTAAGATATCAGCAGCAGCTAATGCAGAAAGGACACTCGCCTCATCTACATTGATATTAGCAGTAGATGCTTCGGCAGATGCTTTCTTCGCAGCGCATGCAGCTTTAGACTTAGAGCAGCTCTGAGCAGATGCTAGGCCCGCTGCAAGGACAAAAGCACTTAGTAACATTATTTTCTTCATTATCTTATTTGTTTGTTTTTACCAAAAATAGCCATTTAGGACAAATTGTGCTAGAATGCTAGCGACAATGCAATACTAAAACGAATAGAAAGCCGAATAGGTATGCGTTGCTAGTCATAAAATAGCTTAACATATTATAATAAAGCAAAATGTGTGCCTTTGTGGAATTATGTGTTTGTAATCGGCAATTGGTTTTGACTCATGAATCATACGTTATAGCATTATTCAACGAACTATGTTAATTCTGTGTATTTCGACATTCAAAATTTCGTAAATGACACTACTCTATTTTGTATTCTTAAATAATAAATTCCTGCTGGTAACAAAGAGATATCTATAGTTGTCTTTGAGTCAATGGTGCTTCTCATAATTAGAGAACCGACTTGATTGAAAATCTGAATTTCATGATTGCTTCTAAGATCTTCTGATAATACAATTTCTAAACTATGTTGTCTATTAATTAAGTCAATATTAGAGGTTGCAATGGGCTCTTCTTCTAAAGTAATAGAACTCATCACTATGTATTATAATTGAGCGACTGTTCAAATATAAAATGCACTTTGATATACTGCCGACGCATAAAACTTGTCCAATTTTTGATACCAAAGATTATAGGGTATTTAGGGGAGCTGATAATACGAAAGCAACGACTTAAAATCTCTTAGATTTAGATAATAAAAAAGAGTGTAAGTAGGCCTTACACTCTTCAAAACAGCTTTATATAACTTCTATTAAATGTTGTTTAAGCTAGCTCTTACTCTTACTATTTCTGCCTTTCTTTCATTAAAGCTATCTACACTTATTTTTTCTTTTTTTAGTAGCTTTTCTAGCTTGCTTTCTTCTTTATTCAACCTGCTATGTGCTTTTTCAATTTGCTCAGAAGTAAGTGTACGCTTACTGATTTTGTTTTGTATTCTATCAGTTGCAGATGATTTACCCATCATTTTGCCTTTTCCTCTCGCTGTTCCTTTACCTTTCAACGAGCCGCCACCCCTATTTATACCGAGAGATTCTCTGAGCTCACTTTTGGCAATTTTCTTTTCTTCTTCAGATAACGAAGTATCATTATCTATTGCTTGGAGTTGTGTTTTAGCTACTGCTCTTTCTTCTTCAGATAATTGTGCACGGCCTTTGCCCTTGCCTTTTCTTTTACCTCTTGCTTCGCCGCCACCTCTGCTTTTACCTAGACCGAGAGATTCTCTAAGTTCATGCTTAGCAGCTTTCTTCTCCTCTTCTGATAATGATGTGTCATTATCTATAGCGTCAAGTTGTGCTTTTGCTTCGGCTCTTTCTTCATCGGATAATTGAGCACGTCCATAGCCCTTTCCTTTACCTTTGCCCTTACCTCTTGCTGAGCTTCCTAACTGCTCTCTAAGTGCCATACGCTTCTCTTTGATCAATTCTTGTTTTTGTATATCTGTTAATGAGACATCATTTTTGATCGCTTCTATTTCTGCCTTATGTGTTTCTAGGATATTTTTCTTAGGTGCTATAATTTCCTCTTGTGCTGTCATCTGAATGGTAATCCCCATTATAAGCACTGATGTGATAAATACTATAAATTTCATGATTGATAGTTTTTATGTTTTGAATTTTATTACACTCCTATGACGATATCAAAAGTGTTTTTGAATCTTATGATATCGTTAATTAAATATTTTAGTTGTTAAGCCTTTAATAATATGGCCTTAATACAATTCTAATTAGAGTAGGTTAGCTAGTTGACGGCAAGATAACGCGTATATCTATTAGTCCGAAGGGAAGGTCAGTTGTCATTAATGGTGGATTCTTTATTTCTATTTCAACACCGTCACACTACCTGCCAGAACTTCAATCCCTTCTTCGGTATCTATTGTCATCATGTATGCATATACCCCGACATTAACCGCTTCTCCTTTAGCAGTTCCGTTCCATCCCTCATTGAGATCATTGGGGAGGAAATTCTGGTTGGTAAATACTAGATTACCCCAGCGATCATAGATGTTCATTTCAATAATTTCTAAGTTATCATCTGCACTAAATGGCAGAAATATACCATCGATCTCTCTTCCAGGATTGATAACAGTGGGGATATAAATAGAAAGATCATTGCTCACAAAAACACTGAAATCAAGAGTGGCTTCACATCCGTTGATATCGATGACGGTTACAGAAAAATGCGTATCTTCCTGTAAGTCCACCAAAGTAACATCAAGACAATTTTCGCAATCAATAGAAGGGATCCAATTGACAGATTGGATATTATTGTCTAAGATATTGGTGCTTATAGATATATCCAGATTGTCGCCTTTATTGACTGTGTATTCATTTTCAAATTGACTCAATTCTAGTTCCATTCCAATGTTTTCTAAAGAGATCATATCCTGGGTTGTACAACCATTTGCATCAGTAATGATGAATGAGTATTCTCCTGCCATAAGACTATCAATAAAGACATCACCAAAAACATTATCCATGGTGAATGAACCACTAATATCATATGGAGAAGCGCCAGAAGAAATTTCTAAAGATAACTGTCCATTACTATTGTTGCATTGCTCATCTTCTCCAGTAACAATTAGAAAAGGACTTGTCGTTTCTTCAAGCATAAAATCAATCTCCGTTCTACAACCCATACCATCTTCCAGAGTATACGTATGTAGGCCGGCATTTAAGTCAGAGATAATCAATGAATCAATCTCTAGCAAATCTACATCACCATTAACTGAATAAGGTCCAATGCCATCCTTCCAGGTTAGTGTAGTAGAAAAGGTAGCATCTTCGCATATAGCCACATTTTGCAGCGAATCAAAACTCAAACTACAAACCCTCCTTACAAATAATGGCTTGCCTATTTCCTCACAAAAAGACTTTGCGGCAAAAAATAAAGGTATTAATGTATCTCGTCTATCTTCTTCTCCAAAATGATATATAGTTGAGATGCTCAGAGAATCTTCAAAGAGGCCATCACCACCAGACGTCCATTTTGTAGAACCTGTTGTCGCATTAGAAATGGCTTCAAGGTCTATAGATAATTGGTTGGCCATAATGATGAGTGTGTCAAAATCCATGATCTCTACATTAGCAATAATATCAGTAGATACCACATTTGATTCAAGGGTTTGTAAAGCGCCTGTTTGCGGATTAATTACATCATCTAAAATAGCTCGATTAGAAATAATCCCATCCATTTCCCAATCACCCGTATAGACATCCATTCTAAAACTAGCTACTGACTGGGCAGGAATCTCGTCTATAATAAAGGAAGCTGTACTTCCAGATATATCTACTCGACTTATGCTGATCTGATCCATTGCATAAGGTCTGAAGACCCATTCTGCAGGTGCAGGCACAACATCGGTAAAGCGAGCCCCTTGAATCACAAAGTCTGACTCATTATATACAAAGTAGACATATTCCAAGCTACCATCCTCACATATTTCTGAAACATTAACCTCCTTTTCCAAGAATATATTACTTATTCCACAATCTCTGAATTCGATCAGAATATCTTCAGCTGAGCTCTGTCGGCCATCATAATCATTATAGTTTTGTCCAGAAGGTCCGCTGATGAGCACATCTTGATCATTATATAATCCTGGTGTAATGTCTGTGGCATCATAGTAGTAGGTCAGACTCACACAACATCCTGCTGGTATATCAAAACTGCCATTGCTATCCAGCGAACAGCCATTGGCGTTGACATTAATGGCATTGAGAAAAGCTCCACTAGGGGGGATATCATCTACAACGACATCTCTTGCATCTAAGGCACTTATATTACAAACATCTATGGTGTAGATGATTAAGCTATCACAAAGTGGGCCAGGTGTACTCGTGTATTTGAGTACTTGCAGACTCGGTTCTACGCCGACACAAATAGAGGCATTGGCGACATTGTTGGTGTAAGCTATCTCTTCTAATTCTGTAAGTGGAAATTCTAGCGGCGGATTCTGCATGCCATCGTCATTGAGCAGTAGATACAAATTGGTGGCGCTTCTTAAGGGTATATTTGTACGGTAAGTTTCTGATTCGCCTATAGCAATAGCACAAGGAATCGTATACGAAGTAATCGCAGTAGCGCCAAATAACCTTGGATCATTATGATAGAACGTCAATTGTGTACCTGGGGGAATGGACAACTCACGACTGGCAGATACGGTAAACTCTACTTCCACAAGGCCATCTACTGGACATACGGTAAGGATGCTATCTATGATAACTGCACCATCTCTGTTGAAATATACTGTTGCAGAACTACCTGGATCCAAAGGACAGACATAAAGATTGATAATATTATCTGCCAAGTCTTTATTTAATTGCGAATAGGCAGGAGCACCAGGTGCGAGTAAATCTATAGAAGCTGTTCTACTGAGTAAGTCTCTAGTTGCACGATGAGAAAAGGCACCATCAAAAGCGATAGTCACAATATGAAACCCTCTGGCTTTTAACTCATCTGCCAAGCTCACCAATGATTCACTAGGTCTTCCATCTGTAGACAGAACTATAACTTTATCTACACCATCCCGTCCATTTGATTCTATATAATCAGCTCCTAATTGCATAGCAGGATGTGGATATGTGCCTTCAGAAAAAGCTCGTGTACTAGATGTATAGGCTTCCAATTCGCTTAATTTACCTGTAAGTGGAATCATAAGAGATTGGCAATCGATGCACGACCACTCAAAGATGGCTGCTTGAGTTTGATTGGTCCCAATATTAGCAGACCTTAGAAAGTCAACGAAGAAGGCTTTGGATTCCTCGTACTCCACAGCATCCACAGATCCAGATACATCGTTGAGTATAACGATGTCTAGGGGCTCAGTGCAAGGAAAATTAGGCACTATCTCATCCAATAGTGTTACACTAGAGTGCTTGCTTAGTTGATCACTATCTGTGATTATTAAATTATATTCTCCAGGTCCAAGATTATCTATTGTAGCTTCTGTGTCTGGCAAATTATTTAAAGCACCTGAACTTGCACCGAACCATTCTAGGTTATAAGGAGCAGTACCTCCATCAAATTCGATATGCAGATTCCCATTAGGAAAACCATTGCTGCTGTTGGTTCCAGTAATCTCGATAATTTCAAAGACAGAGCCATTAATTGGATCCAGTAGAATACTATCAATACTTTCTTCATCACCATTAGGTAGGGTTACACTTACATGATATATTCCAGCCTCCAAATTGGGGATAGTAAAGATATCATCATTACTGCTATCACTTCCCATGATTCCATTACCTTCTAGTTCCCAAGTATAATTAAATGGAATTGTATCATAGTTAGAGACAAGTATAGTAATGCTACCGTTATTGGCACCTATACATGGTGGGATTGATCCAAGAGTTAGTCTTATACCGCAAAAGTCGACGATATCTTGCACTGATTGGCAGCCTAAATAATTATCCTCTATTATGACATTATCTGGAAATTCCTCAGTTAAGAAACTTAAAATACAGCATTCGGCAAGAATATTATTATCAGTAATTCTAATCAGGCCATCAAGTTCATTAATGTTTGTCAACCCTTCAATTGAAATTAACTTTTTATTGCCATTAATGTCTATGCGTCCATTTACCTCACTTATGCCAAGTAGTCCATCAACATTAGGTAATATGTCATTAAAATTAACACTTAGGCTTTCATCAACTACAGAAAGATTACTAAGTCCATCAATGTTCACTAATAGATTATTGCTCTGTATTGTCAATCCTCTACCGCCGATAAGATCTGATGATAAAGTCGTTAAGCTTGATAGCCCATCTACGTTAGTCAAAGCATTATTATTGATTATCTCAACAGTACCACTAATGAGTTCTAGGGAAGATAATCCATTAATGTCTAAGAGATTGTCTGATCTTCGAATGTCTAGTATCCCACTTACTTCTGTTATGTTTGAAAAAGCATCAATATTGGTAATATCATCTCCAGAAATGAAGACTCTTTCAGATAATACAGTTATACTTTGATCCCAGGCATCTACTTCTGCTTGTGTAGTAAGATCTATTCTTTGAGCACTTAAGGCGTACCCTACAAACACAAGTAAGATAGCTGGATAGACTTTGGACAGTTTCATGATAAGCGAAGTTGGTAATCATTAATGTCGCCATCTTACGAAAGGTCTCTATTCAGATTGTTACATTTATCACATGAACAAATTGGGATTCGGCGGTGGTTGTCATTGGTGTACTGAATCAGTATTCCTCTTTCTGAATGGGGTATATAGTGTAAGACAAGGTTGGATAAGATCTTCACCTCAAAAAGATGATTTTTCGGAAGCCGTTCTTGTAGACTATGATCCTGATATTATCTCCACAAAAACGCTGATTCATATTCACCTATCTACGCATAGTTCGACGTCCAACCATCCAATGAGAACTAAATACCGCTCTGCAGTTTATTACCTTTCAGAAGTACAAAATAAAGAAATTACTATGCTGCTGGAGGAGTTGCAAAAAACATTTGAATTACCACTAGTTACCACCGCATTGCCGTTCGTAGAATTCAAAGAGAATGAAGAGCAATACAGAAATTACTATTCAAAGCATAAGGGGAATGAGTTTTGTGATAGATATATTGAACCTAAGAAACAACTATTGAACAGTAAATTTTATCCTTTTTTGAAATAGTTATTTATGGATTAAATACATCAATTTTCAAAGTCCATTTTTTATCTAAGTTTTCAAGCACCTCCTTCGCAAACTCATCAAGTAGTTCTTCTGTGCCTGATTTTGATTTTATGACTTTATTATTTTCATCTATAATAGAAACAAGAAATAGCTTAGCTGTTGGCTGAGTATTGGCTGGAGTGCTACTTGTACATGGCTCAATGTTCGCTTCGAATTCCGATCCTAGCAAGACTTCAAAGTCAGGTGTCAAATCAATTTCAGTTCCAGCTTTGAATGCGACTGGATTACTAAGGTCAATTACTGCTCCTGAGCTAAGGTTGATTTCTGCATGATAAAGATTTTGAGCCACAGTGTCTACTACAATAGTTATACTATCACATGGCGGAAGAATACAACCTTCATCTATTTGACCATCACAGTTATTGTCTATAGAATCTCCGCAGACTTCAGTAGCACCTGGAGAAATATTAGCATCGCTATCTTCACAATCAGTATTATCTATAACGTATCCAGTGATCGCTTGACATGTGTCTATTGAGTTGTTATTATCCCCATACCCATCACCATCATTATCCAGGTAATAGGTTGTCACGGCTAACCCGTCATCCGTCATCCCATTACAGTCATTGTCTAAGCCATCACATATTTCAGTAGCTCCTGGAAATATGTTAGCATCATTATCATCACAATCTGTATTGTCAGTGACATAGCCTGCAATAGCTTGGCAAGAATCTATAGATATATTATTATCCCCATAGCTATCACCATCATTATCCAGGTAATAGGTTGTCACGACTAACCCGTCATCCGTCATGCCATTACAATCATTATCTAAGCCATCACATATTTCAGTAGCTCCTGGAAATATATTAGCATCATTATCATCACAATCTGTATTGTCAATGACGTATCCACTCACCGTTTGACATGTATCTAAGGAATTGCTGTTATCCCCATAGCCATCCCCATCGTTATCCAGGTAATAAGTTGTTACTGCCAATCCTTCATCTATTTCATTGTTACAATCATTATCCAAGCCGTCACATACCTCAATGGCACCAGGATATACACTGGCATTAGTATCATCACAGTCTGTAGAATCCAAAACGGCACCTGCAGGTTGGGTACATCCATAGACAGGACTATTAATATCACCAAACCCATCTAAATCATTGTCCACATAAAAAGTGTCTGTCTCAAAAAGTAGTTCAAAGTCAAATCCAGACTGACTCCATCTGTCATCCCATTCTATCAAATATTTTACGCCTCCTGTCACACATAGACCAGCTATCTCTGAAGCATAGTTGTTGCCACTTCCATTTCCAAGTGCACAGTTATCATCACTACTTGCTATTTGATTGTAAGCAGTGCAACTTCCATCATGGATGTATAAGCGAGTATCCACCAACATGTCGCAGGAATTTACTGATAATTCTCCATCTACAGCAGGTGTATAGACAAACCAATTGGCATGTCTTCCAGGTTGACTACCGCCATTGCCTTGATTGGGTCCGATTGCAGTATGGATCCCTGTAGACAGAATCTCAAAGGCTGTCTCACAAGCGAAATTTTCAAAACAGGTATTAGGCGGAACAATCTCAATATCAGATATCTGACACGTGCTATCGTCATCATCGGTAATGTTAATATTTAAAGGTCCATCGTTAATAAGAAAACCAACACCACCATTGTCTAGTATTGTTGGCATGCCATAGCTTAAGTTGTTATGAGTAATATCTCCCATAATGGAATATGAACCTCCTAGGTTTTCTCCAGTTGGATTAACGCTAAATGTATATGTGTCATCTGATGCATCAGAGGTACCTTGATCCTCACAGGTTTCAATTAGAAGATTAGCATTATTTAAGAGGCAAGGACAGGTGTTGGGATTGACATACAAATCCACCTCTGTCAATGTACAACCAGGTTCGGCACTAAATGTCGCCATTGCATCCGTCATTGCACCATCTGTAGGTAATCCAGAGAGTGTAACCCTCTGAGGACTTCCGGTGACAATAAATGACTGACCGTTGACATCCAAAGTACCTGTAGGGGGTGGTCCTAGATATATCACGTCAAGTAATCGATCATAGGTACCAGTTGTATTGGAGCAATTGGTTGCACCTGCATCTATGATCGCTGAGATGTTACATTCTAAATTTTCAAAAAGATTGTTCTTCCATAATCCTCGTCCATATGATGCAGCATATATGAGATTGTTTTTGATCTCAAGTTCTGCTACTCTGACATTCGGTAGGGCAGTATTGTATTCTATCCAATTTGTTTGCACATCACTGCTGTAATAGATGCCAGGGTTCATTGCGACATAAATGCCATCAGAAGCGCCCCCTTCGTAGACGGCACATTCTGCGCCGATAGATGGAAGGCCAGAAGAAATATCGGTCCAGGTTATTCCTTGGTCAACTGTCTCTAGGATCTTTTGTGAGGTGCCAGAGAGAACTATGAGTGCCTTATTTGCATCGGTTGGATGTGTGCTAATGTAATTAACATTAGAGAATGATACTGTGGGAGATACATCTGACCAGTTTACACCTCCATCCGTAGTAAGAAATACTTGATGTCTAAAAGCAGCATATATGATCGAATTATCAACAGGCGATATTGAAACCTCTGCAAGATTTTCATCATTAGGATCTGCTGGATCAAATGAAGATATAGCCGACCATGAATCACCACCATTATCACTTTTGTACAATTCTGCTTTACCTTGATATAAAGTATTGGCTACAAAGGGATCCTCTTCCAAAGGCGTTACCCATTCTCCACTACCTGGTGTATTAGTAATGCTTGCTAGTGAATTGCCACCATTAATAGTTTTATACAGAGAACCAAATTGTATAGAAGCATAGATGATGTCTTCGTCAGACTTATCAATAAAAGTCTCCATGCCATCTGCCCCTACCCAATCCGTCCAAGCACCACCATCTACAGTACCTGTACCATTATCTTGAGATCCACCTGAGACTCTATCTATAGCTGTTTGCGAAACACCAATTCTGTAAAATTGACGGATACCAAGACCTGTTGTTTTGTCATCAAAAGTGCCCCCTTGATCGGAAGAGATAAATATCCCACCATCAGTGCCAAAATAGATTTTGTCATTTTGATAGAACATAATATCACAATCGGCATGTATAAATGGCAAGGGGTTTGAAATTACCCAATGTGTCGTCTGGTCCCAGGTCTGGCCAGAATCCGTGGATTTAAAAGTCATGATACCTGCTACATGTACTTCAGTCTTATCAGTGGGGCTAACGACAACATCCATATCTCTAGGAGCTTGTCCTCCTGAGTTATTAAGATTATAACCCATGATATTATTATCACCAGTTGTATTATCAGATTGGGTTGTAAAGGTGGTTCCTCCATCTGTAGAAAGATATAAAGCACCAAAGCCACCTCCATCTTCTTGCAAAACATACAAGTATTCAGCATCATCTTCTGTCACAGCCATCATCAATGCTTGATCATTAGCCCAAGGACCTGATAGAGGGGTGAATGTAATTCCATTATCATTAGATATATATAATTCTCCGTCACCAGAAGCATATATGGAGTTCGAATCATTGGGTTTGAATTCCAGATCATACATATTGTGACTTGTGCTCAATACAGTTGTCCAGTTGTCTCCAGCATCTGAACTTCTGTAAATCTCTCCGAAGACGCTAATCGCTATGACGATATTTGCATCTACAGGATCTAAGGCTATCGTTACTATCGATTCAGAATTGGGAATACCAGCCGTAGGCGTCCAAGTAACACCAGCGTCCACTGATCTCATAACTCCTAATCCAGAGGTGCCCGCATAATAATGATCATCATTCTCATGGCTTATGGCTAGGGATGATATATTAATAATTGTCTCTTCGTCGAAGATTGGTGTCCAGGATGTACCTTCGTCTGTGGTTCGCCAAACACCACCAGTAGGTGAACCGACAATCATGTGATTAGTGTCATTGATGTCTAAGCCTATAGAAGATATACGTCCTAGATGAGAGGACCACGTAGAGGTATTGGAAGCAGATGTCGGCCCCATCTCCGACCAACTACCAGTCATAGATCTCTGAGTAGGTTGAGTGCTTTTGAAACCACTAACTTCTTGTCTTGCTTTATAATTTGGAATGATCTTACCATTTGAATCTAAAGATCTTCTGGTCCAATACTCCCATCTTTTAAATTGCTTGTACCCTGAATGTTTTTCACGACCAACTGTATCGAAGTAATTTTCAGTCTCATTAACTATTTGCTCAAATGTCAAGGTAGTATCTCTTGACAATTCAATATAAATTTGTGCGGTGATAAACTGAGTAATGCCTATAAGTACTACAACAAGCGTTAGTTTCTTCATTTATTAGTGGTAATTACAATTGGGGTAGATGTGCTTTAAAGGTGTTGAATAAGAGCCAAACACGAGTATCAAATATATCTTAAAATTGTTACTTATGCTACTATCCTCTGATTGTAAACGTCTTAAAAGATGAGATCATGAACCCAAAATGCCAATTAGTAGCATTTTAGGATATGATTAGCATTTGTAATACATTTAGAAATATATCTTATTACTGAACTATAAATAGCCTATGTTTCGATTTTTACTTATAGTATCATCCCTACTACTCTTCGCACAATGCAAAACTACCCAGGATTACCAGACGCCTTATGAATATGAAGGTCGATCAATCTCTTTCGGTAACGGCGGAGGTTTCACAGGGAAGTCTGTAGATTTCACTTTAATGGATAATGGACAAATATTCAAAGGACTCAATAAAGAAGGAACTGTGGATATGATCAAAAAAATATCCAAAGATCAGGTCAATCAGATTTTTGACACTTTTGATTTGCTGGGATTTGGAGAATTGACTATTAACAGCCCTGGTAATATGTACTTCTTTGTTCAAATGAACAATCATGAGTCTGCATCTACTCAGAATGATGACAACAAGTTAGTATGGGGTAATTACGATTCAGGAGAGTCCAAAGAATTAAGAATATTCCATGCAAACCTGATGAGCTTAGTCTCAAAGATGACAAAGCCTATGCCTACTAAAATAGAAATCAAGTAATTTATTTAAATAGAATATTTAAGCAGAAAAAGCTTCAATCAATGATCCAAAGATTATATCTACTCCTCTTTTCACTGATGAGTGTATCAGTACTTGTGGCGCAAGTCAAGCCATTACCTCAGGTCCACCCAGGAAGTTCCGCAGCACATAAGCCAGCCATCAAACCTGGTGTGCTTCCACTCAAAAAGAATACCACTGGTTTTCAGCCTCAAATAAATTATACCAAGTACACAAACAGGCCATTTTTTCATCCTACTTTGAAGTTGAAGGTAACTGCAAGTGATGAGAATGGCATCCCTCAATGGTTTAGAGCAGAAGTCGAACAAGATGCCAGCAAAAGCAGAGATGCCAATATAACCTCATGGTTTAATGAGTTGTATGAAGTCTTGCAGGTAGATCCTGAAAAGAATGCCTTCGTTAAGTACAAAGTAGAAAATGATGCTTCTGAAGAAGCCCATATAAGATTAAATCAATTGCACAACGGAGTAAGGATATTTGATGCAGAAGTGATATTGCATGAGAAAGTTGGAAAAATATATATGCAAAATGGACGAAGCATTGCTTCTTCTTTATTACCTGAGAATGCGACACCAGCTATTACCATTGAAAATGCTAAGGACAGAGTAAGATCAGCGGTGGAAGGGATAAGAGATAATTGGAATCCATATAGTGGATTGATGAAAAGCAGAGATTTGAACCAGTGGGAGCATGAGTTAGTCTATTATAAGCATGAAGGTCAATATCACTTAGCCTATAACATACTCGTATATCTGCACCTAGGAGACAGACAATCGATTATGGTAGATGCGATGACAGGAGACATCTTGGATAGATGGGATACGATTTGCCATATGGATCATAATCACAGAGATGGTTCGTGTACTCACCATCACGGGGAGGAGAAATATCCGACAAATCCAGATATAGAAAAAGTGTCTTTTGTGCCATCAATGGATGATCTGATGACAGTATTAGATGGACCAGCGACAGCTAATGCTCAGGATTTGTTTGGTATCACTAGGACTATAAATACTTATGATGTTAATAATGTATTCTACATGATCGACGCAAGTCGTCCAATGTGGAGGCCAGATCTGTCAGCATTGCCAGATGAGCCTATCGGGGCAATTTGGACTATAGATGCTAATAACTCTCCAGTAGGTGGTGATATTAGATTCTCTCATGTAGCCAATATGGACAACCGCTCGTATAGCAGAGAAGCTGTATCAGCGCATTATAATGCCGGGCAAGCGTATGAGTATTTTTTAAATACACATGGACGAAACTCGATGTCAGGTGATGGTCAGACTATAGTCTCATTTATCAATATAGCTGACGAGAATGGTAACTCGTTCGGGAATGCTTTCTTTAATGGTGCAGGCATCTGGTATGGAAATGGAGATAGTAACTTCTTTCCTTTAGGCAGAGCACTCGATGTCGCCGGTCATGAATTATCTCATGGTGTCGTACAGGCCTCTGCAGGATTGATATATAGAGATGAGTCAGGAGCTATGAATGAAGCTTTTGCAGATATATTCGGCGCTATGATAGATAGAGAAGATTGGTTGATTGGAGAAGATGTTGTAAGACTCAGTGCCTTTCCGAGTGGTGCACTTAGAAATATGGAAGATCCACATAATGGTGCTCAGTTCGGGGATATTGGTGGTGGATGGCAACCAAGGCACTTCAATGAGAGATTTACAGGATCAGAAGACAATGGAGGAGTACATATCAATAGTGGTATTATCAATAATGCCTATTACAGATTTGCGACAGATGTAGGTCGTAGTCAAGCAGAAAGAGTTTTCTATAGAGCTTTGACGGTCTATTTGACACGATCATCTGGTTTTCAAGAATTACGATTTGCTGCTGAGCAATCTGCCATGGATTTATTTGGAGCAGATTCAAGAAATAGGGTAGGGCAAGCCTTTGCAGCAGTAGGAATCGGTGAAGCGACTAATACTAACTTTGAAGATAGTTTTGATGTGAATGACGGAGGAAATTTCTTGTTAGTATCTTCAGAAGATCTGTCGGAGCTATTTATCTTCAATTTGGATACAGGAGAGAACGTACTTTCAGGTCCTTTGTCTACAACGTCTCATCGTTCTAAACCAAGTATAACTGATGATGGGAGTAGAATTGTCTTTGCTGGCTCAGATAATCAGATTTACCTCATTGATCTTGATTGGTCTACCATCCCACCACGGGTAGAGGAACAGGTTATAACTAATACGCCTGATTGGCGTAATGCGGTGATTTCAAGAGATGGGAGCAGAATTGCCTTTTTAGAAGTGGTAAGAAATCAAGGTCAGGATAATTTGGTTATGGCTTTTGATTTGGCATCTCAGAGCCAATCAGTATTTACCTTATTTAATCCATCTTTTACCAATGGGGTAGAGACGGGAAATGTAGCTTTTGCAGATGCGATGGAATTTGATCATACAGGTAACGTACTCATGTATGATGCATTAAACGTTATTCCAAGCAACTTTGGTGGATCAGATGTAGAATATTGGGACATAGGATTCCTGACTATATGGAATCCGAATCTGGATGGATGGCCTTTGACAGATGAGGTCAATAAATTATTTGGTTCTTTACCTGAAACAATCAGTATTGGTAATCCAACATTCTCGAAGAATTCTCCATTTATCATTGCATTCGATCTGATAGAAGAGCTACCTAATGGCGGTATCAATAATGCGGTAATCGGTATGAATATCGAATCTTATGATCAGGTAGTCACTTTTGAAAATGAATTCCTAGCCTATCCTAACTATAGCCGAACTGATGAAGAAATGGTCTTCGATGCCCGAGTAAATGTTACGGATGGAGTAGGAATAATTCCATTGGCTGATGATAAGTTGACAGCAACTTCTGGTATAGAATTGCTAGGAGAAGGATTGAGATGGGCAACCTGGTTCTCTACAGGTAATAGAGTATTATCCGATGTAGAAGATTTGGTGACTGTAGAGGAAGCCATAAATATATTCCCAGTGCCAGCAAGTGATGATATAACGATCTCTGTAGACGCTAATGAAGTTGTATTTGATAATCAGTTGGTGATAGAAGTAGTAGATGTCAATGGCAAATCAGTACTAAGACATCTTGTGTCAAATAGGGATATAATACAGTATAATATGGATGTGTCTGAATTAACAACTGGTACATATATTATTATTCTCAGAGATTCAGAAAAAATTGCCACGCAAAGATTTGTCAAGCTCTAGGTCAGATGGTTTAGAAGTACTGTGACGAAGTCTGCCCTTATTATTCGCTTTAATGCGATTGGAGATATTGTATTGACCTCACCAGTCATTGATGCCTTATTCGATAATGGATATGAAGTGCATTATCTGGTTAAGTCTAGCTTTAAGGATGTGCTCGTGCATGATAAGAAAGTTAAGACTATTTGGTCTCTGGATGATAGTCTGGAAGAGGTCATTGGTCAATTGAAAAATGTATCTTTTTCGGTTATTATCGACTTACATAATAACCTGAGATCACGTAAGGTCAAATCTGCGCTAAAGACAAAAACACTGACTCTCGTCAAGAAGAGATGGCAACTATGGAAACTCACTCAGACGCCATTCAAGTCTTATCAGGAGACACATATAGTGAGACGTTTCTTAGATGTAATTACTCCACTGGGAATAGTGGTAGATAACCCTCAGACTAGATATGCTTTGGATGGTGTATCCCTACCGTCAGATTTGCTTATTCCAAGAGAACCCTACTTGGTTATTGCAGTTGGCGCTGCATGGGAGACTAAGCGGATTCCTAAGGAGACCTTATTGCATCTTTGCGAGAACACTGCCGCAAGTCATGTCATGCTTATCGGTAGCCAACAAGATCAGTCGTTAGCCCAATATTTAAAGACCAATGCTAAGAGAGATACTATAGACTTAACCGGAAGCTTAACGATTAGTCAGTCTGCGTTGGTTATAAGTCAGGCTAAGGTCTTGGTGTCAGGAGATACTGGTCCTTTGCACATTGCAGCAGCACTTAGAATCCCCGTAGTAGCGATATATGGAAGTACGCATCCAGCCTTAGGATACACACCTTATTACGGTACAGTGGGGGTGCCTCATCACGTCATACAAAATGAAAACCTAAGTTGCAGACCTTGTACTAAGCAGGGTAAGAAAAAGTGCCCTAAGGGCCATTTCAAATGTATGGTAGAATTGGACAAAACTGAAATTGTCGATAAAGTGAATAGTTACTTTGAATGATTTGTCCTCTATCCATGGAGCCAGGATTTTCATCCATTCTCTAGAAAAGTATGAATCTTTTCAGTAATATCAATGTTAGCAAACTAAGGTTCAACTAAAAACAACAATTTATCAACTTTTAAAGTAATTCATCAAAATGAATAATCGTCGTCCACAACCAATTAATCTCCCAACTAATCTTGTAAAGTATGCAGTTGCCCTCATTCTTATTCTAATGATTCTGAGCATACTAAGTTCTACAGTATTTGTTACCGTACCACCAGGTCATAAGGGTGTGCTTTTCAAAAGAATAGGGGAAGGAGTAGTCGTAGACAAAGTATATGATGAAGGATTTCAGATAGTGGCACCATGGAATACCATGGAGAAGTATGATGTAAGATTTTCTGATAGAACAGAAGAGATGGATGTACTGTCTAAAAATGGATTGTCTATTATTATTGATTTATCATGGAGATATAATCCTTTGCATGATGAAGTAGGCTTTCTGCATAAGAAAATAGGTAAAGGGTATGCAGATGCCATTATTCTTCCTGAAATAAGATCTGCTACCAGAGAGGTAATTGGTAAGTATCTGCCGGAAGAATTATACTCTACAAAACGTGATGCCATTCAAGATGAAATTTTTCAGATGACTAAAGATGCATTAAAACCAAAGCATATTAATCTTGATGCGGTTTTGATTCGTTCTGTAGTATTACCTGAGACTTTGAGAAATGCGATTGAGCAGAAGCTACAAGAAGAGCAGTTGTCCTTTCAGTATGAGTTCCGATTAGACAGAGAGAGAAAGGAAGCTGAAAGAAAAATTATAGAAGCGCAAGCAAAAGCTGATGCCAACAAAATACTTAATGCTTCTCTGACGGATAAGATCCTGCAGGATAAGGGTATAGAAGCGACGCTTGAGTTAAGTAAATCTCCTAACTCTAAGGTGGTGATAGTCGGCGGACAAGATGGAGGCCTGCCTCTTATCCTAAACAATTAAAAATAGTATCTCATAATAAAAGCCTTAGCTTACGTTAAGGCTTTTTTTTATTTCGCATTTTTCCAACATTGCAATTTCTACTTACTGTCTCTTAGATAATAGAACATATTATTTATTATAAATTCATAGCCAAGTAATGAAGGCAATCTTAATACCAATACTCTGTGCACTCTTCTCAGTATGTATAATTTCATGCAGTAGTTCGGAGGAAGAAATTTCAATAATCGAATGTGATCCTGATGCACTCTTTCTGCGTGATAGTGCTAGAGGAAGTATGGTTTTTGTGCCCTGCTATGATGTGTGGGCTATAGAAATGGATGAGACAAATGCCGCAGGTAATCCTTTATATGCTGCATCAAAGGAAATTTCTGACGAATTCAGTGTAGAGGGATTAGATGTGATATTTGATGGATGCTTTTACGATTTTGATTTGCCATTAATTATTCCTGACCCTTCTTTTTTTGGAGAGATCTATCTAGTTCGTGATTATGTGATAGAAGTCTATGAAGAATAGATTTTGAGGTATTTTAACGATAAGAGAGAGTGACCAAAAAGTAGGAGAGGACTTACTCCGTTATACTTCTCATATTGTCCACTCTAGTATAGGTCTCGTCATATTTCGGATGTAGAGTATCCATTTTTCTGTCCCAAAAAAGAAAGTAAAGGCCATAATTGCCTTCAAAATGTTTGTGATGCATATTATGATTTACTGAGGTATTGAGCCATTTACCGATGGGGTGCATGTTGAATCCTTTAGGGAGGAGTTCAAAGCCTAAGTGACCATATACATTGTATACTATCATAAATATTAGGAATACCATAAGCGCTGAAACGTGAAATGGGATAAGGAATACAATCGGAAATATAACACTTGCCTCTACTATTCCCTCTAAAGGATGAAAAGCATAAGCTGCCCAAGGTGATGGATTTGTAGACTTGTGATGGACCAGGTGAAAAATCCTAAAAAGTTTGGGATGATGCATCGCCCGGTGTGTCCAATAGAAGTAGGTGTCATGCAGCAAAATCATTAACACTATACTTATAGTCCACCAAGACCATCCATAATCTTCTATGTTTGGATATACCTGCGTATATAGTCTAATATCGGTACCAAAAACAAGATACCCTATACCAGCGAATATTAACACGGTAATCATAGAATAGCCGATCTCTCTGATGTAATCTGACCTCTTAGGATACCTTGATTGGATCTTTTTGTGTTGCCACTTCTGCTTGAAGAGAATGTAGAATAATAAGAAAGCTGGTGCTGCCGCTATAAAGTAGCGAAGAAAGTTGGCGACAAATATCTTTTGTACTAAGTCCAACATATGCATGTCTATTATCTATTCCACACCAAATCTGGTAGGTCTTCTTGACGGCTAACGATACCTGCCAACTGGAGATTATACAAAACACTACTCAGCATCTTATTGGATACCCAACCATGAATGGCCCATTCTGTGGCATGATACCAGCGTTCTACATCCTCCAGCTTCTGCTCAT
>CAZPUF010000002.1:0-40255 GCA_964589705.1 uncultured Saprospiraceae bacterium
GGACCCTATGTCGAAAGTTGTCCAGAATTATTTGATGACTATAATCTACAGATTTTTAATAGATGGGGAAAGCAGGTTTTTGAAACCACATTTGTAGAACAACGGTGGAGCGGTAGTCTCAACAATCAAGGGGAAAGACTAGAAGAAGAAGTATACTTCTGGCAGGCCACATATAATGGTATTACAAATCATGGTAATGTGACCCTTGTAAGGAACAATTAGAGATAGATGTTTTCATATCGGTATTCTGGTCGATAATTCTTGATATGTTGTAAAGTACAACTTCATCAAAAGCCTAATTCATGTACCTTCGTCTACAAATAGTAATTATGCTATTATATAGGCGTCTGCAACACATATCTTTTACCTTATTCTATCTGCTTTCTATCGCATATTCATCTTGTCACAACACAAGTAATAATTATACCCAACGATATAACTATAATACTTTTTCTAAGTCATTGGTACTAGACTATGCATTACGAGAAATCTCAGGAATGGCATATGGTCAGGGCAATCTATATGCGCATAATGATGAAAATGGAGTTTGTTACATTCTAGATAAAGAGAATGGTCAAGTACTCGAAAGTTTCAAGATGTCCAAAAAAGGAGATTATGAAGCGATCGCTGTTTCTGGCACCATGCCTTACTTGGTTAACAATAAAGGGACTCTACATGACTCTCTAGGGAAAAAGTACAATACTGCTTTTAAAGGAAAACATGATGTCGAAGGCATGTGCTTCATTCCTGGAACAACATCATTATTATTAGCCAGCAAAGCATCATGCTTAAATAATAAAGACAAAAACACAAAGTGTATATATAAATATGAGCTACCAACTAATATGTTGGAAGAAGAAGCATATCTCACCTTGAACATTGATGAATTGTCTGCGTTTGTTAATACACAATATGCATCAAATTCCAAAGTGAAAAAATTAATCAAGAGAATTCGTAAGTTTTCTCCATCAGGGATCGCAATTCTACCCAGCTCTATGGATATCTATATAATCTCCGCAAAAGGATCTAGCTGTGTTGTGATAGATAAGAACAAGGCATTGATTGAGGTTGGGTTTTTTGATGAAAATATACTGCCACAACCAGAAGGTATAACCTTTGATGATGAGAATAATCTATTTGTTGCAGGAGAAGGCAAGTCCAGATCTGGCAAAATATTTAAGTTCGCTCCACTTTATTAAATACTGAAACATTTATTAAAAAAACCCAAATGAATGAAAGAAGAGACTTTATCCTATACAATTAACTATCTAGATGAAGTAGAATTATACGCCACTAGAGTAATTAATGAGGAGTTTTCAGAGAGAGTTGTATTCCATGATATAGCACATGCACACAAAGTGATTTCTGCCGTAAAGAGAATAGGAAAAACCGAGGGTTTAACTGCCGAAAAAATAGAGACAATACTAATAGCAGCTTGGTTTAGTAGAATTGGGTTTAAGAATTTCAAAAACACAAGGACGTGTAAGTCCCCTCTGGAATATATTCAGCAGTGCTGTCAAAGCGCCATAGACGAATCAAAAAGCTTCCTTACTAGTATCAATTATCCGAATGAAAAAATTAAAACCGTATTATCGCTACTTAAAAACCTAAGTCCGGACCAACCACCGAACACATTAGAAGATCAAGTGCTCGCAGATGCTTTGACCATAGAGTGGTCTAGCAAAAAAGCCAGAAAAAGAATATTGCTGCAATATCAGGAATTTGAATTGCAAGATGTCATTAAGGACGATAAGGAAAGTTACTTTGAGAATATTGTTGAGCGGCTTAAGGATCATCGATATTATACAAAATATGGTCAGGAAGTACTTGCGCCTAAAAAGGCAGTGCTTATCAATAAACTAGAAGAAGAATTAGTCGGATTAACTACTGATGTCTACAAATCACTGAGCAAGGAATTGGGAATATCAAAAGCTGAGCTAAAAAAACTAAAAAAGAATCTAAAGAAAAATCAAGGTAGAGATGACCGTGGTATCCAAACTATGTTTAGAACAACTTCGCGAAATCATTATACACTGAACCAAATGGTAGATAGGAAAGCCAGTATTTTAATCTCAGTAAATGCGATTATCCTATCTTTGATTATTAGTCAAGTCCTAGTTAATTTCGAAACTATTTGCGTCCATAGTTTACCTGTCCTTGCCTTATTACTTAGTTCTCTGATCTCTGTAATATTTGCAGTATTGTCTATCCTTCCTTCCTCCACGCATGGAGAGTTTACAGAAGAACAAATTAGAGCTAAGCAAGGAAACCTTTTGTACTTTGGAAATTTTCACAATATGAGTCTCAATGATTATAACTGGGGTATGTTGCGCATGCTCAACGATGGTAATTATCTATACTCTTCTATGATAAGAGACTTATATTTCTTTGGGCAGAGATTACAGGTTAAATATCAAAAAATTAGAATGGCACTTGTCGTGTTTATCCTCGGAATAATTATAGCTGTTCTGATTTTCTTTGTACTTACTTTATTTCCTAATTTCCACATTGGTGGTCAACACATAAGTGGATGATAATAGGGATTAGTTGATTAAAAAGCATAGCCTACATCAAACTTGAAAAGGTTGCCCTCAGATGAACCAGACACAGAGGTCCTTAATAAGAAATAACCAAGCAAATCGTATGATACTCCCAGAGTCCAACCATGTCTAATGCCTCCATTTGTTTGTTCATCTACATATACCTGACCAAAATCATAGCCCCCTATAATACCAAAATCTATCGGTAGTATTGTGTTATTCCATTTATATATTCCTAGTCGTAAATCCAATTGCTGAAAGACGATAGTCTCTCCACTGAATCGCTCATTCCTAAATGGTCTAAGAAACTCTTTATTACCCAAAGTTGGGTACTGATAGAATAACGGTGTGCCAACTATAGATTGGAATCCAGAATTGCCCGCCAATATAAAATCCAGTGATTGGGATAGGGACGTATACCACGAAAAACTAAGGCCATACTTCAGCGTATTGTGTCTGTCACGAAGATTATACTGATGCTTTGCAAGCGCTCGGACTATAATACCCCTAGTTGGCTTATATTTTTTGTCTGTAGTAGATATTTTGAAGTCTGTTTCTAGTCCAATAAAGTGGTCCCGTTCTATTTCTGATTCTCCAACCAAATTCAATACATTAATCACATTGAGGCTATCTGAATTTTCTAGTACCTTATATGATTCATATGCCGGACCAAATCTCAATCGAACTTTATTGAAATCTGCCTTATACTGTAATCGTGGATTTATTTTTATAATGTCAAGTTGTACAAAATTATCACTATTGCTCCCCCCGCTATTAAATTCACTTGGGCCTACGCCGAAAAAATTTATATTGTCTGATTTTTCTACTTTCACATAGGGCGCAAATCCTAGCGTAGAAGAAAAAAACTGTGGATATTCTCCTTGATACTCAGCCTTATAACTTAAACGACTACCTGGAGTTATCTCTGCACTAAAAAGATGACTAGACTTAAACGGTGTTTTTCTCCAACCGTGCTTTATACTGTTATATCCTACACCAAAGGTGAATCCCTCATCAGGCCGAAATCCTAAGGTAATCCAGGGCAATCCTGTGTCATACAGAAACCCATTTCTATTATACTTATTGACACCGATATCATTAGACGTGTAATCATCGATTAGATGGATTTCAGTTATATCTATCCCATCAGGATCATCATAAACTGCTATAGAATTATCTAGTGCAGTATTGCCACCTATGTCTACCTTATCCTGACCTATCCCACCTACTATTCTTATATCTATAGATGTTCTGCCATTGACACTGATGTCAAATTCGTCTTCATCAGCGAGTCCGTATAAAGTGAGATTTTCTGTTTCTTCTGCCAGCAATATCCTAGAATACTTAACTACGTCTCCATGCTTGTTACTTAATTTAATGACCTTGACTGACAGATTACCATCAGGTCTTATATCTATTACAAACTTATCTTTTTCGTCTGTCCCAGTATATTGTACAGATTTAGAAATAAAGTCATAATATTCTTTGACCTCACGCTTAAGAATCTTTCGTCTTGATTGTAGTTTATTGACAAGTTCTTCAGATATATAGTCTTGAATTTCAACAGGAAGACTTCCTATAGAATTGGCTATAGCCTCATCTGTAAGGTTGGATAAAAGTTTGTCTATTTCTTCTTCCCAATCATCCCAACTTAGATTATTTAAAAAGTATCTATCAAAATTATTTGCGTTGGTTGATAATGCTTTTACATCTATGCTATTTGTTCCAATTGACTTCAGTTTTTTATCCGCGACATTTCCAAATAACCCCGGTATAAGTCCACCGTATTTGAAGAAAGCCCAATCCCTGTCTCTTGGTATAGGTCTATACATTGTCTTCTCACCTTTCTGAAAAGCAGCCCATCTCCACTGATCGTCATGTCTATCTCTATCATGAATAAAAATATCAAACAATCGACTCTTCAGCACCCAACGTTGATCTACGAAATGCATTGTTTTCTTCCTTAAGGCAAATAACAAATCATTGTAACCTATTATATCATTACTATCTCCAAACAAGCCACTATCCTGCCAATTTCCTGTCGGTCTAGCCTCCAATATATAATGTCCAGTAGGAAAGAAAGATGCAAATGGTCCTAATTGTGAGGTGTCTGATAGATATACTACTTGTGGATCAGTATGGTACACCTTGGCATAATCAGATAATGCCGCAATGTATAAGGCTCCATAAGGAATAGATGCCGCGTTTTGGTCTACATAGAGCTGAAGTACCTCTAGGTGTCTTATTTCTTTTGGAACAGCTTTGAAAAAATCTTTATTGACTGATCGCATCACATATTGTTTGCCGTCAGTCGATTCTAGTCTAAGCGTATGGGTAAATAATCCTCCACCTTTTTTGACAGGCTTCAATCCTCCAAAGAACTTATCTAACTCGAATACATCTGTGTTGATTGGTGTTGTCCATGTGGGTCGATATTGTTTGCCCATCACCAGCTGATATCCTGGTCCTCTGCCAAACTTAGTATTAGGTGGTGCTGATATTGTAGTCCGTTCACCCACAGGACCATTTGTTATCTGCGCATTTGTTTTAGAGACAAGACGGGAAGGGTTGCTTTTATATATTTCAGACCGATATGCTATTGTGCTCAATCCTGTAACTCCATCTACGGTATAAAATTCTAACCAGGCACTTCCATCCTCGTAATAATTCATCACACCATATCCCTTTGATGAACTTACAAATTGCGCACCTAATCCATAAGCTGCTCTGGATGTTTTATAGCCTGATCCACTAATGATATAATTGATAGGAAATTTCTGAAATATAAATTGCTCTTTGTTATGTTGTAGATGATGGTCATGACCAGACACAAAGGTTACTTGGCTGACGTCAAATGTTCTAATTACATGTTCCAACTCCTGTTTAAGATATTGGAGTCCGCGATAGGTGATGTCTTGATTACTTCCGCCAAGTTGTCTATACAGTGGATAAAGTGAACCAATAAATGGAAGTGGCAGGTAGAGATTCTTGTTGAATTTTGTTAATGGAAATAAATGGTCCTTTGCGCCAAAATGTCCTCCATGTGGGCCATTGGATAATAGAGGATGATGCATGAAAATAAGTATACGGTCATTCTTGTTCTCAATTAGAATATCCTTCATTCTGTCCAAAAAACCCCTCCTGGAGACTATATCACAGCCTTCATTGATGTCAGTTTCTTCGGCCCAATTATGCACCCACCATTGTGTATCTATAAATATATAGACCAGATCTTTTGAGACCCTGACAACGCTAGGATCGCCACAAGCATTTTCGGGATATAGACTTACCTGATCACTTAGGGATTTATGTTTTTTGATATAATCACCCTGCCTAATGATGGCTTTTCGGCCTCCCGTTTTGTTATTATTCCAATCATGATTACCTGGAATAAAATAAGCATCACCGTCGATAGCCTCTGCTAATGAGATATGGGCATTAAGTATTGCTTCCTGTTTTTGCCTTTCTGGGCTATCTGGTTTATCCAGGCCATTATTATATATGTTGTCCCCCAGAAAAACAATCGAATGGTTTGCTTCAGTAGCGCTTAGGTCTTTTTTTATGGCATCAAAAACAACATTGCTCTCCTTATTCCAATTGTCTAATCCACCGGCATCTCCCACTAGAAATAATCGCTGTTCTAATTCATTGGAAGGTAACTCAGGAATATTTGACTCCATTCCTTTGTCCTGATAATATGCCTTTCTACTGGTGTGACAGGAAGAAAGAATTAGACACAATACAACTATTATAAGAATGTTCTGCATGAGTTATTAGTGGATTGTTCGTAATATACCAACTTAGATAATGATCCTCTATTCTATGCTTGGCTATTGTCTAATCACCTGCTGAAAGAAAAGAAGTTTCTAGTTAAGTAGTTGGTGTATCATATAACTTTAGTGAGAGCGCATTGATGCCTTCAAGTGGCTCATCTCTGGTATATTGGCTTAGCTCAAAGCCATACTTACCAGGGCTTGGGAATTTAAAATTTTCGAGAAGATATACTTTCAATTTACAATTCTCACCAGAACATTTGCCTACCCACTCTCCTTTATTCGTTGCCAGATTTACGGAGAGTTTTTCTTCGTTGGAAATCCCATCTGGAAAATACGTATTGATCAAAAAATAAATATTCTCATATCGGTAATCTGACTGGTGATCGATGATGAGTTGAAGCTCATATACAGAAGATGTATCCATAATCTCAGGAGAAAACTTGATGGCGTTGTCTCCCGTCCATCCCAATGGGTTGATCTCTACGGACTCACTAAAGTAAGGATTGGGTCCACATCCCAAGCAAGCGACGACACATATAGATATTAGCCACTTCATTACTCAAAGTATTCTTTCATTCTGGCAAAGAATCCTTTCTGATCCTTTCCCTCCTTTGGTTGAAAAGAAGGCATCGTTCGCATTTTCTCCAGTAGTTTCTTTTCATCATCTGTCAAATTCTTAGGCGTCCAGACATTGACATTAATCAGTTGGTCACCTCTGCCGCTATACCCTTGGACTGAGGGCAACCCTTTTTCTCTTAGTCTGAATATCTTGCCTGGTGGTGTGCCTGCTGGTATCGTGATTTTGACTTTCTTCTTCAGTGTTGGCACTTCTACTGAGGTGCCCAAAACGGCATCTGCATAGTTAAGAAACAGGTCATACATAATATTCTGACCATCTCTGCTAAAGTGCTCGTGAGGCATCTCTTCCACAGCTACCAATAGGTCTCCTGCTGGTCCTCCATTCTTACCTGCATTTCCAAAGCCTCTCTTTGACAGTTGCATGCCTTCTTCCATCCCTCCCGGTATTTCTATCTCAATGGTTTCGTCTGCCATTCTACGGCCTTCTCCCCTACATGAGTTACACTTACTCGTAATCTGATTGCCTGAGCCATTACAGGTAGGGCATACCGTTGTTGTTTGCATTTGCCCAAGGAATGTAGATTTAACTTGTCTCACATATCCGGAGCCACCACAGGTGCCACAGGTAGAAACCGCCTTACTGTCTTTAGCACCTGAACCACTACAGGTGTCACAGGTAGAATGCTTCTTGATTTTAATTTTTTTAGTCACGCCTTCTGCTATCTCTTCAAGTGTCAGCTTGACTTTGATCCGCATATTGGTTCCTTTCTGACCACTGCTTCGTCTCCTTGAACCACCACCAAAGAAACTTTCGAACGGGCTACCGCTATCTCCAAAGATATCGCTGAAGTTGGCGAATATGTCCTCCATATTCATCCCACCACCACCAAAACCACCTTGTGGATCAACACCTCTATGACCAAAGCGATCGTATCTGGCTCTCTTCTGGTCATCACTGAGTACTTCGTACGCTTCTGCAGCTTCTTTAAACTTATCTTCTGCCGCTTTATCACCAGGATTCTTATCTGGGTGATACTTCATAGCGACCTTTCGATAGGCCTTTTTTATTTCTTTGGCATCTGCTCCCTTCGCCACACCAAGAACTTCATAATAATCTCTTTTAGCCATAATAGTGCTTATCTGCAGGCTACTTACCCACAACTACTTTCGCAAATCGAATAATCTTATCATTCATGTAATACCCTTTCTCTACGGTATCAATGATTTTACCCTTCATGTCTTCACTTGGAGCAGGAATCTCGGTAATCGCTTCATGCATTTCAGGATCAAAGGCCTCTCCAGTCGATTCCATCGGTACGACTCCTATATTTTTCATCACTGAATAAAGCTTATTATACACCATTTGTACACCATCGCTCAATTGCTCTTCTGATGATTCATCTTCAGCACTCTTCTTTGCTCTGTCAAAATCATCCATCACGGGCAAGATCTTATTGACCGTATCCTGACCTGCAGTCTTCAGCAGCTCCAGCCTTTCCTTCATCGTCCGCTTTTTGAAATTCTCAAACTCGGCAAACAGGCGTAAATGCTTGTCTTTAGATTCTGCCAATTCGACTTTCAATTCTTCTATCTCTTTCTTTGAGCTGGATCGACGTTTCGATTTTTTCTTTGGCTTTTCTTTAGTCTCAGCGTTGTTTTCTGATTGCTCATCACCCGTTACGTCTGTTTCTGGTGTCTCGTCACCTGTCATCTTTAGTTTATTTTTGATAGTATGTAACAAACCTTTTGCCATAGCTTATTTGCAGTCATTTTGGCAGAAAATTCTTCTTTCTTGTGTCATTTTGTGAATTGTGGGCAAAGATATAAGTCTTTCAGGGACTCTGTATGTCTGACTAACAAAGACTCTATATATGTAGAAACTGCCTATTTATCTAAGTTTAGCGCTAAGGAAGCCCTCTATCTCCTGTCGAGTTTGATTGACGCTAATGATATCTCCTTTAGGGCTAATAAGAAACTTAGATGGTACATCTGAGACATTATACTTCAACGCCAACGCGTCCGTAAGTACCAGCTTGGCTGTTCTCACAATCTGATTTTTCCAAATAAATCCATCTTTCTCAGCTGCCCTTTGCCACCTTTTATCATCCTTCTCTAGAGCAATCGTGACTATTTCAAAACCTGAAGCATCCTTGAATTGCTTGCCATTGAATTGATGGTGCAAAGCAACCAAATTGGGATTATCCCTTCTGCAAGGAGCACACCAGGACCCCCAAAAATCCAATAATACATATTGTCCCCTCATGTCAGACAATGAAAAAGCACTGCCATCTATAAGTTCTGCGTCAAAGTCTGGTGCGGTATTACCGCTGTTATGTTCTGGCCCTCTGGTTAGAAATAAATATGCAGCTATTGCAATGATCAGGAGTAAGGGTATGATTCTCTTCATTAGCATGTCCTTTTACTTTTGGATAAAGATCGTGTCAAGTCGTCTGGAAATATCAGGTAACACGGCTCTGCATTGTTCTTCATTATTGAAGTACAAATTAATTACCACAGCCATAGCATCCACTTCATTAAACCCCAATGTACCGATTATCGTTCTCTGATCTTGAGATGATATCTTTTCTATACTGTTCCAAATATCACTTGGCAAGTCTGGATATTCTTCTGCAGGATTGGCCTTTATAAATGCCTCAGCATAGGCGTGCCAGGCCACATTATAATGGTCTTTTGGATTGAGTATCGCCTTTTCGACATGTTCCAGGGATAAGATAACAACGCCATCTTCTGCAAAGGTCTCCATGGTATGCAAAAACTTATAGCGCGGAGACGGAAATGGATGCTTATATAATATTATGCGTTCCCAATCCTTGAAGTCATTCTTTGTGCGATGGAAGGTCATGGTTGTTGGAATTTGTGCTATCATCATCTTGATATCATGAGGTACATTACTATTGTCCTTTTCCATCCCCTTACCGGAGAAATCTCTCCCTTCGGTATAGAGAAACAACTGATTGTTAAATGTTGCTTTTTCTTGGTCACTCATAGCGTTGTACTTGGGATTGATTTTATTAAGCAACGCGATGACCTTTTCATCCAGGTCAACAGGATTGCGACTAATCCACCAATAATCTATCTGGGGTGAAAAGAGGTAAATAAGAATCAATGCCGTCAGCGGAACTAGGGTGTATCCTAGGGCTGCAGAATTAGTGTCGAGATATACAAAATACGCCAACACCAGTAGGCATAGCACCAATGGGACAGCAAGAATTACAGAAAGCTTATATATCCTCATACCACAGTAATAATTGACGCGTAAGATACCAATCCTCTATCATGATTTTATCCTGTTTGATATATATAAACGAACTGGTCTTGGCTTTCCATCTATATTTGTGTAGAAATGTCATTCACTTTAGAGAAAAATGATGAGCAGAGTAGCGCTCGTGCTGGCACCTTAACTACGGACCATGGGACGATCCAGACTCCTATATTCATGCCCGTTGGCACTCAGGCCACCGTTAAGGCATTGACACAAGAACAATTGACCAAGGAGGTTCAAGCTCAGATTATCCTTGGAAACACGTATCATCTTTACCTCAGACCCGGAGTCAATATCATAGAAAAGGCGGGTGGCCTGCATCAATTCATGAATTGGGACAAGCCTATATTAACCGACTCTGGGGGTTATCAGGTATACTCTCTCAGTGACCGTAGAAAGATAATGGAAGAGGGTGCTCGTTTTTCGTCGCATGTTGATGGAAGTAAGCACCTCTTTACTCCTGAAAATGTTGTAGATATCCAGCGGCAGATTGGGGCGGATATCATTATGGCTTTTGATGAGTGCACGCCATATCCTTGTGATTACAAGTATGCCAAGAAATCGCTTGGATTGACTCATCGATGGCTAGACAGGGGAATAGAACGTGTAGACACGACTGCCCCGTTATATGGTCATCATCAGATTTGGGCTCCCATAGTACAGGGTAGTGTCTATAAAGATCTGCGCATAGCCTCTTGTGAGTATGTTGCGAGCAAGGGAAGAGAGATCAATGCTATTGGAGGGCTGTCAGTTGGTGAGCCCCATGAGGAACTATATGCAATGACAGAGGTATGTACTGCTATACTTCCTGAGGATAGACCAAGATACCTTATGGGAGTTGGCTTACCAGAAAATATATTAGAGTGTATCTCATTGGGTATAGACATGTTTGATTGTGTCTTGCCAACCAGAAATGCCAGACATGGCTTACTGTATACATCCGAAGGCGTTATCAATATCAAGAATGCAAAATGGGCAGATGACTTTACACCGATTGATCCAAATGCAGATAATCATTTTAGTCAAACCTATTCCAAAGCCTATCTCAAACATCTCTTCAAGGTCAATGAACTATTGGGGTTTACCATGGCCAGTATACATAATCTCAGGTTTTACCTTTGGTTGGTGGAGACAGCTAGAGAAAAGATAGTCACTGGAGGTTTTGTGCCATGGAGAGATGTCCTCCTAACTAAGGTGTCCAAAAGACTATAGGTCTACTTGTGGAAATGTTTGAATAGCTCGAATATTGTGTCATTAAAACTCGTTTTAGAATTCGATTATCAAAAAAATAGATCTATATATCATCAAGAAGTATTTCAGCAGCTTCTTCTTTACGATGCTTCTGATTTCTATGGTATCTGTTGTCATTGATTTTAGTGAAAAGATTCACAAATTTATAGATGCAGATCTATCAACTCTAGATGTTATACTGGGCTATTATATGCCTTTTATTCCCTGGATAAATGGTTTGATGTGGCCGCTGTTCTCTCTGATTGCTGTTATCTTCTTTACATCCAGGATGGCAAGAAATACAGAGATGGTAGCTATGTTAAGTTCTGGGATGAGTTTCAATCGTATTGTTATACCCTATATTATCGCCAGTTCTGTTTTGGCGGCGGCACTATGGGTAGGAAAAAATTATGTCATCCCATACAGCAATAAGAAAAAGAATGATTTTGAGTTGGAGCACCTCAGCAAGCGACATCTCAAAACCTTGAACACTGAAATTCATTTCTTTCTCAATGAAAACGAAAAGGTATATATCAGATACTACAAAAAAAGAGATACTACAGCTCAGGGCTTTAGGTTGGAAACATTCGAGGATGGAAGACTGGTTAGAACCATACAATCAGAAAAATTGATCTTCAAAGAAGAGCCTAACCATTGGACCATAAAAGATTATAAGATCAGGACATTTAAGAATATGGAAGAATCTCTGGTAATTGCCAAAGGACAAAGCATAGATACCACACTTAATCTGACCCCCGCTGACTTTGTCCAGAATATGAAAGTCATGGAAAACATGACTACAGGTGACTTACAAGAGTATGTATCCAGGCAGTCAGAGAAAGGTATCTCTGCACCCAAAAACTTTATCATACAATTACACCAACGCAACTCTGAACCATTTTCCATAGTTATTCTAACAATAATTGGCGTTGCTGTTGCCTCAAGGAAAGTAAGAGGAGGGATGGGTCTGCACTTAGCAATGGGAGTAACCATAGGGGCGGCATTTGTCGTTATTGGCCAGTTCTCTGCCACTTTCTCGAATAACTTATCTTTATCCCCTGCTTTAGGTGCTTGGATACCAAACATAATATTTGGAATCATCGCCTGGATTCTGGTCAAGAAATCACAACAATAAAGTAAAATCAAATTCTATGTTGTCTAAAGATGTCAAACGAAAACTAAGAGGAGATCTATTCAGATATTTGGATGGATTGGTGGTAGCTCCTGTCGCTTATGCTTTACATGAAAAAGGTGTGCTTGATTATCTGGTCAAGCATAACTCTGCTTCTGTCTCTGAGCTCTCAAATCATTTCAACGCCAACGAAGGATATCTTAATGTCGCCTTGAGAATTATAACCTCTCAAGGATGGTTAGAAATGACCTTGGACAATAAGAAAAATACTGTGGCTTACACCCTTACAGAGAAATCCAAGATAGCTTTTGACCATTGTCATTTATACCAAGATACCGTAGAACTTTTGAAGTTTTCTGGTAAATTTCATCCTCGCCTTTTCAGACAAGAACCCTTTGATAAGTTAGTATCTATTATAAATAAATATAAGTCAAATTTTGGGCTGTCAAAAGGTGATGACCCCCTAACAAATGAAATCCAGAACCAAATTCTCAAACATATAGAAGGCAATATCTGTGCACCCTCTATTGTGGCACTTGGTATGAACGGTATGTTCCATAAGTATTTTATGGAAGCCTATTTCATGCCAGAAGAATTTCATGAGAAGGCGGAGAGTTTTCGCCAACTGCTCGATTTCTTCGCTTATCTAGGGTGGTTCAAGAAAAAGAATAACACTTTTGGATTTACAGAAGAAGGATTATTCTTTGCTCGAAGAGCCAGTGCTTTTGGCGTGACGGTTTCATATAGCGCAACATTCAGACATGTGAGTGAACTGATCTTTGGTAATCCTCAAACTCTGTGGGATGTACCAGAAGGGGCCGACGAAATCCATGTAGACAGAAAGATGAATGTCTGGGGAAGCGGTGGCGCTCATAGCACCTACTTTAAAAAAGTGGATGAAATCATTATTTCCATTTTCAACCAGCCCATAGATCAGCAACCCAAAGGTATCGTCGATATGGGATGTGGCAATGGTGCTTATCTCGAACATTTGTACAATGTTATAGAGCAACAAACAGAGAGAGGGAAGATGCTGGAGGATTATCCACTGTTTCTTGTTGGTGCAGACTATAATCAAGCGGCACTCAAAGTAACCAGGGCGAATCTTATACAGGCCAATATATGGGCCAAAGTAATTTGGGGTGACATTGGGAGACCTGACTTATTGGCCAAGGACCTTCAGGATAATTATAATATAAATCTGGAAGACTTGCTCAATGTTAGAACCTTCCTGGACCACAACAGAATCTGGGAACAACCCGCAAGTGTACCTGATGATAATATCAGCCAATCGAGTGGTGCCTTTGGATACAGAGGCCGCCGACTTTCTAATAATGAAGTAGAAGAAAATCTTTTAATTCACTTTCAAAAGTGGGCACCTTATGTCAAAAAATTTGGGTTGCTTGTCATAGAGCTACACACCGTACCTCCACATCTTGTGGCAGAGAACATAGGCCGTACCGCTGCCACTGCTTATGATGGTACACATGGTTTCTCTGACCAGTATATCGTAGAATTGGATGTATTCAAAGCCGTAGCAGCCCGTGCAGGATTACATTGCGACCCTCAATATGAAAGCCGTTTTCCAAACTCGCCGTTGGCGTCTGTATCTATTAATCTATTAAAAGAAAACTAGGCAACACCAAGTTTCAATAAAGCAAGTACACCACCTATCAGTCCACAAAACAATAAAACATAGGAACCATCTATCAGAAATAGTTTTAGTGATTTTTTCTGATACGCATAGTGTATAGCAACGGCTGGCAAGCAATATATAGCTGCTGCCATAAGGCCGTGAAAGCCACCATGCATAAATGTTTGCTCCTCTGCTGAATGTAAATGGACAACATAACTAATACCGTAAGCCAATACACACATCATAAGAAAGGCTAAGCCATGTGTGATTGCCATACCAGATTGTGCTTGCTCGTCAGTGATACCTGTCTCTGCTTGCCAAGCTTTGCCAAACAATGCAGTGTACCATAAAAATCCGAGCATGAAGGCTGCGGCTGCAGCAATTGGAATTTCTAAATAAGCCATAGTTTAAAGGGTTTGTTTTTACTGAAAATACAAAATAATTAGGATTCTCAGCTGACCAAATGACAAATGGCTTTGATGGATTCTACTCTACATAGACGATTTCACGAAGAAATTTGAGTACCAGGGATATCTCAAATGATATATTTCTAATCCTTGTTTGAGACAAGCCTAGGTTGGGTAGTTCAGGTCTATCATACTGAAATGATACGTCAGGACTGATAGAAAACTCTATGGCTGGTGTAAAGAAATCTGTGCCGAGAAATTCAAATCCTCCGCCTACTGTTAATCCGTAATTAAATCGATTGATAAAAATAGGGTCAGGAAAAGGACAGCGGTTGACCGTAGTGGTTATAGAACAAAAGTCAACTAGGATCTGCTCCAAATTGTTGGATAGGGTATATTCTGCTCTCAATCCAAGTGAGTAGTAAAGCTTCGCAGAAAAATTGGCTGGTACTACTCTTCGTGCCCCTACCATTAAGCTGGCATTTTGAAATCTGTACCCTGTCTGTATTGTATTAAAAGCAAAGGTGTTATTTCTGATACTACTACCTCTGGTATGTAAACCTATTTGAGCAAATAAGGCTCCCCTATCATCCAAGTCTCTTGACTCTATGAATACATTGCCATGAAATGCCAGGAGTGCACTTCTGTCATTCTCATTCCAATTTTGATTAGCAAGTGTAATTCCCCCTTTAGCACCAAAATGATAGCCATCTTGTGCTATGAGTACATTGTTAAGAAAGAAAATTATAACAATGGCAAATGTATATCTTATCATTAGAGACTTCATCTATCAGATTTAATAGCCCTAAATTAAAATATATATTCATCATCAACCGCGATGGTACCTTCTATTGGTGCTCTTGTAAATGCAGGCCTGTTTAACAAACTAATCTTCTTCTTAAGGTAGAGTTTCTCTCCTGTCAGGGGTTCGGCATCTTTAGGAATTCTGTTTCTTAGCCTGATCTTAGTTTCGTCCAGGTCATATATCATCGCAATCTCAGATATGGTTTCTCCTTTCTTAACTCGATGGAAAACCTGATCCTCTTTAAGTCCACCAGTCTTTTTGCTTCTTTGGGAAGATGTTGGATATTCTCTGACCTTCGGCTCTTCATAGACGACATCTTCACTTTTTGTGTCTGAGGGGGTATCCTCCACTTCTACTGGCGACGTATTATCCGCTAGTATCGGCGCTCCTTGAGCTTGGTCATATTGGAATAGCTCATACTTCTCGATGAGATTAATAAGTTTTCTTGGATAAGCTTTGTCTGTTGCATATCCTGCCTTTTTGAGACCATAGGCCCAGCCTTCGTAATCACCTGAAGGAAGTGTAAATAAGAATTGATATCTCTTCTGGTCTGTCAGGAAAGCACTATGTGCATAATATGACTGTTCTGGATTATCGAATTTTCTAAAACAGCTCTTGATCAGTTGACCTTCATTATTATAATCATCATCCTCTCGGTGAAATGTCTCTCCACTCCAAGCTCCACCACATTTGATACCAAAATGGTTATTGGCTTCCACAGCAAGCGTGCTGGCTCCACTCCCTGACTCTAAGAGCCCTTGTGCGAGTTTTATACTGGCAGGAATGCCTGTCCTGTCCATTTCTGAGATAGCTATATACTTGTATTGGTTGATATAGCTGATTGATGGATTATCTGAAGCCAACAAGGTGCCGCCAAATAACATTATCATGAAGATCCAGGGGGTTTTCATATTAAAATATTTTATTATATGAATTGGGCAAAAATGGTGCCCTTCTTCCTGGCTAGTCTATCGAGTAGGTCTCTAACGACAGTATTTGTCTTCTATTGTAGTTGCGTTATGATGATGCCGCAGGTATTTCTTGCACCAGCTCTATGAGCATCCCATTAGTGGTTTTAGGGTGTAGAAAACAGACCAACTTATTATCTGCTCCAATTGATGGTTTCTCCTGAAGTAACCGAAAGCCCTCTGCCTCTAATCTCTCCATCTCCATGACAATATCTGTAACTGCGAAGGCAATATGATGGAAGCCCTCTCCGCGCTTATCAATGTACTTTGCGATAACTCCTTCTGGTGAGGTGGACTGGACCAATTCGATCTTGCTGTTGCCAATCCGAAGAAATGAAGTAATCACATTTTGAGATTCGACTTCTTCTCTCTTGTATGCTTTTGTATCAAATAGCTTCTCAAAAAGGGGTTCGCTTATTTCTAGATCCTTTACAGCAATACCAATATGCTCTATTTTCTTCATCTTCTTTTATTGTTGAAACCTTGTTTTGTTAAGGTATACTTAGGGAAGTTGGCTGTTTTTTTAATTCTCAGTTAAAGGTAGTCATTCTCATTCTCGAAAAGTTATATTTGTTAAGGTCACTAATGCCGAATCCAATTTTATACTCATAATGGATAAAAGAATCATAGTACTTATAGTTATCGTGATGTCTATTGCCTTGCTTGGCATCGCTTTCACACAGTTTATTTGGATCAAAGCTCAAGTAGATTTGGACGAAAAGAACTTTGATGATAAAGTGACTATGGCTATGAATAGTGTTAAAGTGAGACTGACAGAAGATACAGAAGAGCCCCAGTTTGTCACTGATTTTTTGAGAAAGAAACAAAAATCATCTTTGTTTGGTACGGAGTCTAATGCGCTGTCTAAAATGTTGACGTCCCAAAATAATAAGCTGAATCGGACCATAGAGTTAGCTGGGAATATTAAAAATCTATACCCTGATGATTTGCTGGAAACCATCAACAAAATCAATCTGGATAGGTATATCAAAGAAGCCCTTCAAGACCAGTCTATTGACTTAAAATATGACTATGGGGTCTATTCCAATAAGCAGGATGACTTCGTGATTAGGAACGGCAAATTTGCTGTGTTGGTACCTAGTGAAAGCAGTTCTGCTATTAGAAATGACAAAGGGCTCAATGATTCCATGCATATGGTCCAACTATTCAACGATAATGACAAATCACCAGGATTTCTGAAGATATTTTTCCCGGGTCAGCGTTCTTGGTTGTGGGCTAAAGTGGTTCCGTCACTGCTAAGCTCCCTTTTGTTTACAAGTTTGATTCTCCTTTGTTTTGCCTATACGGTATTCATTATATTTAGACAGAAGAAGGTTTCAGAGATGAAAACCGATTTTATCAACAATATGACCCACGAATTCAAAACCCCAATAGCAACAATTTCCCTTGCTACAGACTCTATAACCAATAATACAGTCATCAAGAGTGAGGACAAAATCAAACGCTTTGTGGGAATAATAAAGCAGGAGAATAAGCGGATGCTTAATCAGGTGGAGAAGGTCCTTCAGATGGCCAGAATAGATAAAGAGGAGTTTGAGTTAAAATATACAGATGTCAATATCAATGATGTTGTCAGCCAGGCTGCTATCAATAGTCGACTTAAGATTCAGAAGCGAGATGGACAACTGTCAGAAGAGCTTAAAGCCACTTCCCCTAACATTAAAGCAGATGTCACCCATATCTCCAACATCTTCAATAACCTGCTTGATAATGCAGAAAAATACTCCAATGAGAAACCTGAAATCAATATTCGTACAAAGAGTAACTCAAAAGGCGTTATTGTAGAGATAGAAGATAATGGCATAGGCATGTCCAAGGAGTCATTGAAGCACATTTTTGATAAATTTTACCGTGTGCATACTGGAAATCGACACGATGTAAAGGGTTTTGGACTGGGTTTAAGCTATGTAAAAGCACTTGTAGAAGCCCATAAGGGCGATATAAAAGTCACCTCAGAGCTAGGAAAAGGGTCGATCTTTACTGTTTTTCTCCCTTTTAACCAAACCTTAAGTGAGTAATATGTGTGACTAAACAGGAGTTTTAACATCTAAATATCGATATAACCCACTTATTTAATTACAACATATGTCCAGTAACGAAAAACGAATTTTACTAGTAGAAGATGACCAAAACTTTGGAGACGTTCTCCGGTCATATCTAGAAATGCATGAGTACGAAGTAGATCTCGCCCAGGATGGCGAAGAAGGATTAATGAAGTATAACAAAGGAAATTATGCGCTTTGCATTCTCGATGTCATGATGCCAAAGAAAGATGGCTTCACCTTGGCTAAAGAGATCAGAGAAAAAGACACCGATATTCCTCTTATATTTTTGACTGCAAAATCTCTTAAAGAAGACGTTTTGGAAGGTTTCAAGATTGGCGCTGATGACTACATCACAAAGCCATTTAACTCGGAAGAGCTATTACTCAGAGTCCAGGCAATTCTGAGAAGAGCTGGAGGAAAAGAAGATCCACAAGAAGATGTGAAAGAATTCACACTTGGTGATTATCACTTCAATTATCCTCTAAGAATATTAACCTACAAAAATGCACAAGGAGAAACTTCGAAAGAAAACCTCTCTCCGAAGGAAGCACATTTGTTGAGATTATTCTGTATTTACAAAAACAATGTCCTAGAAAGGTCAGTCGCTTTGACTAAAATTTGGGGAGAAGATAACTACTTCACAGCTAGAAGTATGGACGTCTTTGTAACCAAGTTGAGAAAATATCTCAAGAAAGATGAGAAACTTGAAATCGTCAACATTCATGGTAATGGTTTCCGACTTATAGATCGGTCCGAAGCAGTTATTGAATAATTGAATTAAATTAAATGCAACATATTAGGCAGGTGGCTACAACGTGGTGACCTGCTTTTTTGATTATACTTGGTCGAACACAATTTCTCATGAAAAACGCATCTATCTTTTTCTTACTTCTAATGACAATATCTATGTCTGGACAATCTAATACAAAAATTATCTATGTAGGAGATCCAATGTGCTCATGGTGCTACGGCTTGACTAATGAACTAGCTTCAGTCATCAATCACTTTGAAAATGAAGTGGATATCGAATTTGTAATGGGCGGATTAAGGCCATATTACAATGTACCAATGAGTCAGATGAAAGATTTTCTAGCAGATCATTGGCAACATGTAAATGAAGCGTCGGGACAAGCGTTTTCTTATGGTATCCTTGACAGAGAAGATCTTAATTATGACACAGAGCCACCTTGTCGTGCTGTCGTTGCTTATAAGATGCTTGGTGGAGATCAGATTGCAAAATTCTTTGCTGATACCCAGCGTGCATTTTATTATAACAACAAAGACATGAATCAGGTGGCCACTTATGTTTCATTGTTAGATGGTAGTGGGATCTCAGCATCAGATTTCTCAGTTGCTTTTGAGTCTAATGAGATGAAAGAGAACGTTAGAAGAGATTTTGAGCGGGCAGCAGAAATGGGTGTGAGCTCTTTTCCGACTATTCTAATTGAGAAGGATGGTAATGCAAAAATAGTCATTCGTGGATATGCCACTGCCGAACAAATCATTTCAAATATTGAAAAAGCCTTAAAGTAAGTGCTGGTAATTATTAATCCCAAAAGACATTTGCAAGGAAGAATACTATAATAGAAAACCATTTGTCTGCTGTCAGCAAACAATAGTAGATACACTTGGGTTACTAGTCGATTTATACCATTTTTTACTTGCCATAAATTCAATTTTAAGGGCCTGTTAATGTCCTGTTAAACAGCGACTTAGCAATAACTTAAAAACAGAATCGCAAGTTTTGATTTACAATAATGATTATTAAACCATATCAGATGAAACATACCTTATCAATGATTTTTGCGGGACTGATCGGAGGCATGATAGCAATCTATGTAACATCAGAAAATGAATTACAAACAGTTACGCAAATATCTGAAGAGCCTTCTTTTGTAAGAACGACAAATCAGAGTCCTAGTACGATAGTCGCTGGTTTTGATTTTGTAGATGCCGCCGAAAAGGTTACTCCCGCGGTAGTTCACATTGAAGCTTCTCAAAGTAAGGCACTCACACAACAACAACCAGAAGAAAGAAACCGAGGAAGAAATTCACCGTTTGACTTCTTCGACTTTGATATAGAAGATTTTTTCGGACCTCAATTTTATGGTCCAAAAAATGGTACAGGTTCTGGTGTGATAATTTCTTCAGATGGTTATATCGTCACTAATGATCACGTCGTAGGCTTTGCTGATGAAATCAAAGTTTCACTATCTGACAAAAGAGAATTTATAGCAGAAAAAGTAGGAACAGATCCAAGTACTGATTTGGCTTTGCTCAAGATAAATGCAACCGATCTGGAATTTGTAAAAATCGCCAACTCAGATGATGTCAAAGTTGGGCAGTGGGTAGCGGCTATAGGAAACCCATTCAGTTATCTAAAGTCTACGGTCACAGCAGGGATTGTATCTGCCAAGGGTAGAGATATAGATATTATAAAAGGAGAGAAGACTATAGAAGAATTCATTCAGACGGATGCGGCCATCAATCCTGGAAACAGTGGAGGTGCATTGGTAAATCATGAAGGAAATCTGATTGGGATAAATACAGCAATAGCCACACCTACTGGCGTATTTGCGGGCTACTCGTTTGCCATCCCTTCTAATCTGGTTATGAGAATCGTAGATGACATCAAAGAGAATGGAGATATCAGGAGAGCCAGATTGGGTGTAGCTGGTGATACAGTAGATGACGAATTGGTGTCAGAGCTAAACTTAAATGTGGTTAAGGGATTCTATATAGCTGAATTAGAGCCTGGCAGCGCTGCTCAATTATCTGGGTTACTTCCAGGAGATGTGATCATCGGCGCTAATGGTCAGAGGATAGACAATTTTGATGATTTGTCTAGGGTGATGGAATTTGCAAAAGTGGGTGATGTTGTAAGTATTAAAGTACAAAGGAAGAAAAAACAATTAGACTTTGATCTGAAGCTCAGAAAAGGTCTATAAGATAAAGTTGGTTTTTCGTTTTGTTTTGAGACGTCTGCCTTTCCCAAAGGCAGGCGTTTTCTTTTTCTCCATTCAGGACTCATAGAGATTCACTATCTTAGAATCTATATGACTTCCCTGCATTCCATAATTAGCAGTCTCGTAGACTTGGTCTTCCCTAGAGTATGTCTTGGTTGTGAATCTGAACTGCTTATCAATGAAGTGGAATTATTTTGTCTGGATTGCCTGAGTAAAGTTCAGCGTACAGACCATTTCCAAAAAGAAAATAATGATCTCATTAACAGACTAGGACCAAGGGTCAATCTCACTTTTGGGGCTGCGCTATTCACCTTTATTAAAAAAGGCAGAATGCGCCAGCTCATACATGCTTTAAAATATGATCAGCGATATGATATAGGAGAAAAACTGGGAGAAGCCTTTGGTGCAGCACTCCTTGATTGTTCTTTCTATCCAGGTGCAGATCTACTTATTCCAATTCCAATACACAAAAACAAGAAAGCAAAAAGAGGCTATAATCAAAGTATGGTTATCGCCCAAGGTGTATCTGCCATTACTGGAACTCCTATAGGAAAAAACATCTTAGTTAAGCCGAGAGAAATTAATTCTCAGACTAGAAAGAACAGAGAAGATAGATTCGATAATGTACTTGATACTTTTGTGCTCAAGCATCCAGAAAAACTATATGGTAAACGAGTCTTGATAATCGATGATGTACTCACAACAGGTGCCACTATAGAAGCAGTATACACCAAGTTAAAAAATGTCCCTAATATTGAATTACAATTAGGATTAATCGCCCTCGCAGATGAATAATAAACTTATACACATTATCAAGTCAGAATACCAGCTTCGTGTTATAGAAGAGTGCCTGAGCCGTATCAAACAATGTCTCAACTCCCTAGATGATCAGGAGATCTGGCACCGTCAAAATCCAAACACTAATTCCGTAGGAAATCTGGTTCTGCACCTTTGTGGCAATATCAGACAGTATATTATATCAGGAGTTGGCGGTGCTAAGGATATGCGAATACGTGATATGGAGTTTGATACATCTAGAAACGAAACCAGGGACTTTCTCAGTGATTTATTAGATCAGACATTGGTGGAATCCAATACGGTCGTACAGACGCTATCCGATGAACAGTTTATACAAGAGGTAACCATTCAAGGATTCGAGCACACCAGACTCAGTGCTATCATACATGTGATAGAACATCTATCTTACCACACAGGTCAGATTACTTACTTTACGAAGTTTATTAAAGACATTGATACTGCTTATTATGGTGGACTAGACTTGAATGTGACTTCTTAATTAAGTTGTGATTCTCTTTATGTTGGCTCCTAAGGCATTAAGTCTAGTATCTATATTCTCATATCCCCTATCTATCTGCTGTATGTTTTCTATTGTACTTGTTCCATTAGCGGACAAGGCAGCAATCAGCAGTGATACACCTGCTCTAATATCAGGAGAACTCATTCTTATGCCCCTCAATTTGCTTTTATTATCTAAGCCAATGACCGTTGCCCTGTGAGGATCACATAGAATTATCTGCGCACCCATATCAATCAATTTATCCACAAAGAATAATCTACTCTCAAACATCTTTTGGTGGATAAGTACACTTCCCTTTGCCTGAATGGCGGTCACTAAAAGTATACTTAGCAAGTCTGGTGTAAATCCAGGCCATGGTGCATCATATACCGTCAAGATAGATCCATCTATAAAGTTTTGTATTTCATAGTGCTTTTGTTTGGGTATTATGATGCTGTCGTCTTTAAAACTCATCTTGATGCCTAACTTTTGGAAAGTAGAAGGTATAATGCCCAGCATATCCAGTTTGACATTTTTTATAGTAATACCTGACCCGGTAATGGCAGCAAGACCAATCAAGCTACCAATTTCTATCATGTCCGGTAATATTCTGTGAGAGGTGCCTTTCAGCGTTCTCACTCCTTTTATAACTAATCTATTAGATCCAATGCCTTCAATCTTAGCACCCATCTTAGACAGCATTTTACATAGTTGCTGCAAGTAAGGCTCACAGGCTGCGTTGTATATGGTCGTGGTTCCTTTGGTAAGCACTGCTGCCATGACCATATTGGCTGTACCAGTGACAGATATTTCCTCCATGTGGACATAGGCGCCCTTCAGATTCTTCCCCTCCAGAAAAAACTCGTCATTCTTCTCTTTGTACTTGAATTTTGCGCCTAATTTGATAAAGCCATGAAAATGAGTATCCAATCTTCTCCTTCCAATCTTATCACCGCCAGGCTTAGGTAGATAGGCTTTTCCAAATCGCGTCAATAGTGGTCCCATAAGCATCACTGAACCCCTGATCTTCTTAGCTTCATTAAGATAATCCTTAGAAGCGAAATACTTCAAATTGATATCCTTGGCTTCGAAGCTGTACTTATTCTTATTGATGCGCCTGACATTAACGCCAAGGCCTTTTAGTAAAGAGATTAATCGTTGTACATCCAATATATCAGGGATGTTTGATATAGTCACTTTATCCTTAGTCAGTAAGACCGCGGAAAGTATCTGGAGTGCTTCGTTTTTGGCACCCTGTGGGGTTATTTCTCCTGATAATTTGGCATTTCCTTTAACTAAAAAAGCTTCGTTTGACATGGGTGTTACCTGTTTAGGTTATTTATTAGTTCCAAAATTAATCTATTATATGATGATAAATTAATATATGTTGGTGTTAGGCCGATATATACTTGACTGTGTGCATTTGAGCCACTAAGGTTTGGGATTTGGTAGTATCTTGGACTTAAATTACGATGAAGAACTATTATGCACTTCTTGGAGTGGATAGAAAAGCCACTACAGTAGAGATAAAAAAGAACTACCGAAAACTTGCTGTCAAATATCATCCAGATAAAAGCAGTGACCCTGAAGCTCCCGCTAAGTTTATTAGAATAACAGAAGCCTATGATGTGCTCAGTAATAAAAAAAGGAGAGCTGCATATGACTTATATATTTGGGAAAGTCTTCGTCGACAAAAAGAATCTCAAGAAGCCTTTGCTACTGTTGTACCACCACGAGAGAGTACACGTACCCGTCGAAACAAAGCACAGAAAAAAAGAAGTATTGCCTATCATAGCAGCACCAGTGGTCAATTGCAGAAGGCTTTGCTGTTGGCTAAGGAGTCTATATATGTGATCTCCAGATATTATTTATACATCTTGGGTGCTACCCTATTATTGGTTATGCTGCGTTCGTTGGTTACCGAAATCGTTTCAGCTTTTAATAATGGTGTAGTATCCGGAATTATGGTCGGTGTTTTTTTAGTCGCAACCGTTTATGGAATAATAAAGCTTCTACAATTATTCTTTATAGATTTCAACAAAGACATAGAATCAATGTCGGTTTTCTATAAGATGACTTTGAGAAATGCGGGATTTCTTATCGGTGGAGTTCTCGCTATAGTCTTAGCCTCTTACACCATCTTATTGATGGTGACTTTTTAGATTATACTGATTAATAGAAACGCTTAAGCCTACCTTCTTCCCCTTCTCTTATTATTATTCCTGCCTCTGTTGTTTCTACCACCACTTCTTTGATTCTGAGGTCGTCGTTTTGAATGTCTGACTGCCTTAGAAAGCGTATCCAGAGACGCATTTTCGCTTAGTACTAATTGCCCTTTCGACATAGCCTTAAGGTCTTCAAGAACGATTTCGTCACTGACATAGTGTTCCTTATTCCAATTCTTATAAGCCATTTTCATAAAGCCAGCAATCGTCTCCACAAAGCCATCTTTGATAGGACCATCTTCCATTAGGATGGCTTTCTCGATCAATGATTTTACATTGTGTCCATAATGTCTGAATCGACTGTCAAATTTTGGATATGCTACTGAAATATCACTTTCTTCGACTGTTTCTGGTTCCACTACCAATCCTTCGGGTGGTTTGACATCTATATCAAAATCCGCAATACGAAAAAAGTGCTTCCATAACCTGTTGCGGTATTCTTGGACGTTCTTGTTCTGTGGATTCATCTGGTGCATCAGGTTGACGACCTGCTCTGCAAATTGTTGTCTTTCCTTATCATCCTTTATCGTCTTGCAATGCTTAATTAAGCCCTGCACGTGTCTCCCATGCTCAGGGATAGTGAGGTTTTCTGATTGCGAATTATACTCTATATCTAGTGCCATAAATCTCTTATTTCTTCGTTTTGTTTTTCTTTAATGATGTTATTCTACGGTGACTGATTTAGCTAGGTTTCTTGGTTGATCCACATGACATCCTCTCATTACTGCAATATGGTATGCCAAAAGCTGCAGTGGTATGGTAGACAATAGTGGCGAAAGTGGTTCTTCTGTTTCCGGAATTTCTATGGTGTAATCTGCTATTTCTTTTATCTCAATGTCTCCTTCATTAACTATAGCAATAACTACACCTTTTCTGGCCTTGACTTCTTGTATGTTACTGAACACCTTCTCATAGGATCTCTTATTCGTGGCTACAACGATGACGGGCATGTACATATCTATCAAGGCAATAGGTCCATGTTTCATCTCAGCCGCAGGATACCCTTCGGCGTGAATATAGCTTATTTCTTTTAATTTAAGCGCACCTTCTAGCGCTACTGGAAAGTTGTAACCTCTGCCCAAATACAGGGCATTGGACGCGTTTCTAATCTCGCCCGCTATATACTTTATTTGCTCATCCTTAGTGAGAATCTTGGCAATCTTAGCTGGGATAGACTCTAGTTCCGCTAGCAGTTTTCTAAAGTAATTCTCTGGTATCAATCCTTTGTAATGTCCTAGATACAAGGCCATCAGAGATAAGACTGTGACTTGACTTGTAAAGGCTTTTGTAGATGCCACACCTATTTCTGGTCCAGCATGAATGTATGATCCACAATGAGTCTCGCGGGCTATACTGGACCCAATCACGTTTACTAATCCATAGCAAAGTGCCCCCTTGGCTTTGGCTAATTTTACGGCTGCCAATGTATCTGCTGTTTCTCCAGATTGCGAGAGTGCAATCACAAAATCCTTTTCATTGATAATTGGGTTACGATATCTGAATTCACTGGCATATTCTACCTCAGTAGGTATACGTGCTAAATCCTCAAAAAGGTATTCGCCTATCAGAGCAGCATGCCAAGATGTCCCACAAGCAGTCATCACTATGTGATCTGAGTTGGCTATTCTGTTGATGTGCTGGGTCATGCCTCCAAGTATTGCCCACCCTTCACTGGCATTTATCCTCCCTCTCATACTCTCAGCTACCGTGATTGGTTGTTGGAAAATTTCCTTCAACATAAAGTGGGAATAACCTCCCTTATCAAACTCATCTATTTTCAACTCCAGCTCCAACACTTTGGGGTCTAATACTTCATTCTCGAGATTTCTTATTTCATACTCTCCGTCACGTTGTATTGTAATGACTTCTCCGTCTTCGAGATAGATGACCTTGTTTGTATATTTTATGATTGGGGAGGCATCAGAAGCTAGAAAATATTCATCATCTCCTATTCCAAAAACCAAAGGACTAGACAACTTTGCTCCAACAATTTTATTTGGGTCTTTCTTGTCTATGACTACGATTGCGTATGCGCCTACAACCTGATTAAGTGCAACTCTCACTGCTTCTTCTAGAGATAAGTTCTTTTGGTTCCTTACTTCTTCTATAAGATGTATCAGAACTTCTGTATCTGTCTCTGATTCAAATTGGTGGCCACGCGATTCCAGTGCCTTTTTTATCGCCGCATAATTCTCAATGATGCCATTGTGTATTATGGCCAACTCACTGTCTCCTGACAAATGCGGATGCGCATTAATATCATTAGGAGGACCATGGGTAGCCCATCTTGTATGTGCAATTCCAATGGTTCCATCTAGATCACCATCATGATTGTCCATGATATAACTTTCAAGAGCAGAGACTTTCCCCTTTTTCTTTTGCACCTCCATCTTGCCGTTAATCAAGGCTATACCCGCACTATCATACCCTCTGTACTCTAGTCGCTTAAGGCCTTCTATTAAAATTGGATATGCTTCCTTATTTCCTATGTATGCAACAATACCACACATTATTCGAAGATGTTTTTGTTAAGGGTTGGTTAGAATCAATTCTAAACTCAACGGGAAATTGGGGTGATCTGTGCCTAAAATAACAGACCTATTCGCTCTTTCGGATTTTGACGCCGCTATCAAAAATATGGTGTCATTTGCAAAAACACCCTCTCTCACATTATTGAGATGATTCGTCAAGTCTAATGAGTAAGTAGGGGCACTTTCCCCATTTGCAAAGATATCTGCAATAGGGCTTTCTATACTAAGTGGTGCACCAACTATTATTAAATCCCCGTCTTCTCTTGCAAATGCAAAAAAAGCTTCAATCGGATCTAAATCTTGTTCTTCCTCAATGCTAACCCTCAATATACCTGAGTTGAGTATAGAATTATTGAGTGTTCTAGCAGAAGACACATCAATGGCTATGTTTGTTCCTGCTTGTGATTGCGCATATAAGAATGATGGATTTTCCACATTTAAAATATCACCTATCTCACTATTTGTGTAATCATTAGTAAAAGAGCTATGCCTAATTCTTCCTAATGGTATATTAAACTGAGATCTTTCTCCATCTATTGTCAGATAAAATGTGATGTTACTTGCACCTATACTGTTGACATAAAGCAAATCCAAGCCAAACATACTGCTAGATGATGGCGAAGAGCTGATTGAAAAACCTGGTACTTCCATCTGAAAAATCTCGTCATCCGTTAGGCTTCCATCTCCCAACAGTTCTATCCATGGCAGGCTTTCATCTAACGGTATACGCAGATGTGGTCCTACCAATATAAGAGAGTCTGGATTGTCATCTGTTCGTGCCTGTATCTGTAAACTGTCACGAGGATTGACAATGAGAGAGTGGCTTGCAACAACATCACCTGTTGGGAATATAGAATCGGACCTGATTTCCTGGTCAATAGCCAACTCTACCTGTTCGGAAATCATTCTTATTTCCAAATCATGTACTGCATTCTCGTCGCCATAAAAACCGATAGTATCATAAGTCATATTAAAGACTATCGAGTCGATATTATCTAAAGTGAATAATGGCGTTGATCCAGGTAGTGCTGTGGTGAAGTAGGTAATCGCTTGTGACTGACCGAAGGTCTCATCATCTATTTCTCCTACCATGTAATTCGTCGCACTGAATCCACCAAGATTATTCCGAAAGGTTATGCTTGGTTCTCCTTCTATTGACTGCGCTGTTATGGGTAAGTCATCTCGAAATTCGACCGCCAAAGTTGTATCACCCGGAAAGTCTGAACCTATTGTAATTGGATCATTACAAGAAGATATACCTATCCAAACAGATAAGAATAGAAGAAACGGTTTTTTCATAAAACTGATTACGCTACTGGTTCTAAAAGTCCTTTGTAGAATTCAATCATCTGATCATTAATCTCTTCTTCAGGGAAAGCCTCCAAAGTGGGTTTGTCATATCCCTCTAAGTCTTTCATCGAATCTTCAGATAATTCTACAGCACCTTTAACGATAGCATCTGCATATTTCATGCCTCCAAGCACAAGTTTTGGCTGTCCATCTTTGTTGAATGCAGACAAGTCTTCTTTTTCCAGTTGATTAATGGCTGCAATCTCAAAAAACTTTTCTGTAAACTGCTTTTCGTATTCATTCTCGTAAGCGGAGTATATGATCTGAGATTGCTCGAATATTGGCTCATTAGCATATACCGTCTTAAGGTAGAATGGGACCAAACTGGTCATCCATCCATGACAGTGAATAATGTCTGGCGGCCAACCAAATTTCTTTACAGTCTCTATCACCCCTTTGCAGAAGAATACCATTCTTTCTTGATTGTCCTCAAAGGCTTTTTCGTCTGCGTCGTCAAAAACAAACTTTCTTTTGAAGAACTCCTCATTGTCTAAGAAATATACCTGAAGTCTGGCGCCTGGAAGAGAAGCCACCTTTATAATCAATGGATAATCATCGTCATCCACGATAATATTCATCCCAGATAATCGCACAACCTCATGAAGTCTGTGTCGGCGTTCATTGATGCTGCCAAACTTGGGCATTAATACCCTTACTTCCATGCCCTTTCCTTGTGTAAATGGGGCAAGTTGTTTGACTATGCCAGAAATCTCCGATAACGTGGTGTATGGATTCATTTCCTGTGTTACAAACAATACTCTCTTCTTACTCATTCTAGTTATTTGAAAAAATTACATTGCATCCTCAGAGTGAGATTTTTATACTCCAAGGGTTGTATGATTAGTTCTGTATAATTGTACTCTATTCAAAAATGGAGCGCAAAGATACTATTTTTATCACAAACACCCCTCTATACTAGGCTCGTATTACCATGATTATCAAGATGATAGGAGCATTATATAGTTAATTAATTGTCAAATACTACTCTAAACAACCTGAGCACCATCGCCGATTTGGACTTGGTAGTATACTGGCTCAATCCCAAATTTCTCATAGTAGGTTTTGCTTAATCCAGCTATAATCTTGTCTATGTCCTTCTGGTGAAGCAGATTTATCGTACAACCACCGAAACCACCTCCCATCATTCTTGCACCTAGGACCTCAGTCATATCATAAGTCCACTGCACCAAGAAGTCCAACTCTACACAACTCACTTCGTATTGCTTAGATAACCCTTTATGACTTTGATATAATAATTGTCCACAACCCACTAAATCATTACTTCTCAGCATCTTAACAAATGATGACACTCTTAGATTCTCTTCAATTACATAGACTGCGCGATTTTTGTACACTGTGTCCGAGAAATTTACTGAAGCCACTTTATCCAACAAACCTGGATGACTTAAGTGCCTAATTCCAGGATATATCGCTCCAATCTCTTTAACAGCTGTTTGACACTCATACACTCTATCATTATATGCTGATTCAAGATGACTGTGCTTTACTCCAGTATCGATTAGCAGCCAGGTATATTCACTTTTTGGTAATTGGACGTATTCATATTGATTAGAATCGCAATCCAAGTACATTACATGGTCTTGTCGACCATATATGGAGGCAAATTGATCTAATATCCCACTTTGCACACCCAAAAAGCCATTATTTGATCTTTGAGATAGGTAAATTTTATCCCAGCCTTCCATCTGAATCTGATGTAATTCCGCAAGACCTGTTATAAAAGCACAGTCCAAGGCTGCTGATGAGCTCATTCCCGCTCCAATGGGGATTTCGCTAGTACATGCAGCATCAAAACCAATAATCGTTGGGTGTATCTTCTTAAACTCAATCAAAATCCCAACCAAATAGTCCGCCCATGAATATGCTGTCTTCTTTAGGTTGTTTATATCAATAATAACCTCCTCTTTCTTATCAAGCGCTCTGATATTTATTACCTGACTGCCATTGGGAGCAAATGAGAAGTACATACATTTGTCTATGGCACCTGGCAGGACCAATCCTAAGTTATAATCTGTATGCTCCCCGATGAGATTAATGCGGCCAGGTGCTTTACTTATCAGTAAAGGGTTGGGTAGGGCTTGAGACAACTTATTATGAATGTGGATGGGTATCTGATGCATAGCGCTTGCTTAATAAGACTCAAGATACTCTTTGAGATTGTTCTCTCATACATATAGCTATAATTAGCAGTGCATAGTCACCGCCTGCCATAATCGACTGATTATCAATAAAAAAATCGCATCACTTTTTAATTTTACTTGTCAAAAGTGTTGTAATTACCATAAAAGCCATCTACATTTGCACCCGCTTTGGAAATTTATTATTTCAAGGAATCTTATAACTAATAAAAACTGATAGCGTGAAAACACGAAGTTATAGCACAAGATCTGTCAAGAAGTCTGAGGTAGACCGACAGTGGTTTGTCATAGACGGTGATGGAGAAATCGTCGGGAGAATGGCCACTCAGATTGCGACAATACTAAGAGGGAAGCACAGGCCTTCTTATACACCGCATGTAGACACCGGCGACAATATAATTGTCATCAATGCTGATAAGGTCAGATTTACGGGCCTTAAGGAGGCGCAGAAAGAATATCAGAGATACTCAGGATATCCTGGTGGTCAGAAGAGCCGAACTGCAGCTGAAATGAGAGCTAAGAAACCAGAAGCAATTATAGAAAAAGCAGTGAGAGGTATGCTTCCTAAGAATAAGCTAGGCAGAGCAATGTTTAAAAAATTATATGTGTACGCAGGACCAGATCATCCGCATGCTGCACAGAAACCAGAAACACTTAACACCTAATATATGGACGTTATTAATACAATAGGAAGAAGAAAAGCTTCCGTAGCAAGAATTTACTTAAAAGAAGGTGGTGGTAATATTACGGTCAATGGAAAAGACTACAAAGAGTACTTTCCTATTCCAAATATGCAATTCAATCTGGAGGACCCACTCAATATAGTTGAAAGCCTTAAGTCTTATGACATTAAAATAAATGTAAGAGGTGGAGGATTTAAAGGGCAGGCTGAAGCAATAAGATTAGGTATATCCAGAGCTCTTGTCAAAGTCAATGAAGAACACAAGAGTCCACTGAAAGCAAAAAAGTATCTAACAAGAGATGCAAGAGTAGTAGAACGTAAGAAGTACGGTAAGCCTAAGGCTAGAAAGAGCTTCCAGTTCTCTAAGAGGTAATTATCCTCCTTTCAGTATCACTATTTTTAATCATTCAGAAAAATTAATATGGCTAAACCAACATATAAAGATCTATTGGATTCAGGAGCTCACTTAGGGCACATGAAAAGAAAGTGGAATCCAAAGATGTCTCCTTACATCTTCATGGAGAGAAAAGGTATTCACATAATTGACTTAAACAAGACAATAGAAGGTCTGGATAAAGCTGCTAGCGCTATACAACAGGTAGCAAAGTCAGGTCGTAAAGTCATGTTTGTGGCTACAAAAAAACAAGCTAAAGAATCTGTATCTGCAATGGCACGGTCAGTCAATATGCCTTTCGTCACAGAAAGATGGCTGGGGGGTATGATGACTAACTTCTCTACAATCAAGCGATCTGTCAAAAAGATGAACAACATTGACAAACTACTTGCTGATGAGAATGTGACAAGTATAACTAAAAAGGAAAGACTGACACTGACAAGAGAAAGGAATAAGTTGGAGAAAGTCTTGGGTGGTATCGCTAACATGAATAGACTGCCTGCAGCAATCTTTGTTGTAGATATTCACCATGAGCACATTGCGATTAAGGAAGCAAAAAAGTTGGGTATAAAAATCTTCGGTATTGTAGATACAAACTCAGATCCAACTACAATCGATTTTCCTATCCCAGCAAATGATGATGCATCTAAGTCTATAAATACAATTACTAATTATATAGGCGAAGTCATCAAAGATGGTCTTGATGAGAGAAGGAAGATGAAGGAGTCGCAGAAAGCTGAGAAAGCTGCTGCAGCACCAAAGCAACAACCTAAAGCAGAGAAAGAAGCAGAGGCAAAAAAATAAATGACCTCGCTTAGAAACTAAACATCTATCAAAAAATAACTTAAAATATTAATCATGGCTATTTCAGCAGCAGACGTAAAAAAATTAAGAGATCAGACGGGTGCAGGAATGATGGATTGCAAAAAAGCACTAGTAGAAGCTGACGGAGACTTTGACAAAGCAATAGAGGAACTGAGAAAGAAGGGTCAGAAATTATCTGAGAAAAGAGCAGACAGAGAAGCAAAGGAAGGTGCCGTCATTGCAAAGACTTCACACAATAAAAATAATGGTGTCGTTATAAGACTAAGTAGTGAAACAGACTTCGTCTCAAAGGGAGAAGGATTCGTTGCTTTGGCACACGAGTTTGCAGATATTGCTCTTAAAAATCTTCCTGACAACAAAGATGCTTTACTAGAACTAGATTGTGGTGGTATGACTATCGCTCAAAAAATAGAGGAGCAAACAGGTGTCATCGGTGAAAAAATAGAATTGACTGATTACGCTAAGATTGAAACTAAAGCAGGCGAGGGTCAAGTTCTTCCTTATATACATATGGGAAATAGAGCCGCTGTAATTGTATCAGTTAACCTTGAAGGACCACAGTATGAGGAGCCAGCAAAAAATGTTGCCATGCAGGTAGCAGCTATGCATCCTATTGCATTGGATAAAGATGGTGTAGATGCAACTGTAGTAGAAAAGGAAATCGAAATAGGAAAAGAAATTGCAAGAAAGGAAGGTAAGCCTGAGGCGATGCTTGAGAAAATTGCAACTGGAAAACTTAATAAGTTTTTTAAAGAGAAAACGCTTCTTAATCAGATATACGTAAAAGCATCCAACAAAGAGAATGTAGGACAATACTTACAGAGTATTAATCCTGATCTCACTGTTACTGCATTTAAGCATATCAAACTAGGATAAAAAATCTAAAGAGCGATTCAATTTTTATTGAGTCGCTTTTTTTTTACCTATTTCTAGGTAATTAAATACAATCTAATTCACACCATAGATGGCAATTAAATACAAGAGAATACTGCTTAAGTTATCAGGAGAATCACTCATGGGAGACAAGAGTTTTGGTATCTCTCCTGACAAACTGAATCACTATGCCAGAGAAATAAAGAAGATAGTTGACCTTGGTGTAGAGACTGCTATTGTTATTGGTGGCGGAAATATATTCCGTGGATTGCAAGCAAAAGAAAGTGGTATAGAACGTGTGCAAGGAGATTATATGGGCATGCTAGCTACCGTCATGAATGGTATTGCTTTGGCAAGTGTATTAGAGTCACATAACATATATGCTCGGCTGGTCTCTGCATTAGAAATGAAAGAAGTCGCAGAACCCTTTATAAGAAGACGAGCCATCCGTCACTTGGAAAAAGGTCGAGTGGTCATTTTTTCTGGTGGAACAGGTAGTCCATATTTCACAACAGACTCTGCTGCTGCATTGAGAGCCAGTGAAATCAATGCAGACGTCATTCTTAAGGGGACTAGAGTAGATGGTATCTATTCAGATGATCCTGAGAAAAATCCGGACGCAACAAAATTCGATAACATTACCTTCACTGATGTCATTAATAAAAATTTGAAGGTGATGGATATGACTGCCTTTACGCTATGTCGTGAAAACAATATTCCAATTATTGTCTTCGACATCAATGATGACAATAATCTCATGAAGGTAACCGAAGGAAAGCAAATTGGCACCTTGGTACAGGTTGCTTGTCTGTAAATTAAATGATACTTACTCCATTGCTTGCATAATTAATCCAAGCATCCGATTAGCTTGGGATGGTTCGCACCATCTTAGAACAATAACTAATTGGTCATCAGGTTCCACGATTATATAGTTTCCACCGAATCCAGCTGCGTAAAAACCCTCCGTACTAAGATTGCTCATTCTATCTTCATCTTGGTTGAGCCACCACATAAATCCATAGTTGGGATTAGGCTTGGAAGAGGTTGTTGCCATATCCAACCATTCTTCACTTAATAATCGTTTCCCGTTCCATATCCCTTTGTTCAAGCATAGCAATCCAAACCTCGCGTGATCCTCTGTACTTATAAATAAGCCTCCCCCAGAATGCCCTCCTCCACTGACCGACTGCATTTTAATACCATCTACATTAGTCCAGGAATTATCATAACCAAACCATCTCCAGGTTGTAGAAGCGCCAATGGGATCCATGATTTTTTCTTTGAGGACTGCAGGAAGGGGTGTTCTCCATACTTGTAGTAAAGAATAGGCTAGCACATTGACCCTGACATCATTATATTCCATCTCCGTACCTGGTTCAGCATTCGTAGCTTTCCGCCATTCGTAAGGGTCGCCTTCTCTAGGTGGTCTGTCGTGCCAATCAGAACCTCCCCATAACTGTCCTGACCATGCAGAAGATTGTTCCAATAAGTGTCTCCAACTTATCTTCTCATTATGAGATCCGTCAAAGGTTGTGTCCCAAACGTATTCGGATACCTTATCGTCAATACTATTAATTAATCCCTGATCTAATGCCAAACCTGCCATCGTAGACAAATAGCTTTTGGTGACACTAAACGTCATATCCACCCGATTGATATCTCCCCACTCCGCTATCTTGTACCCATTCTTGATTATCATACCAGCTGGTCCACCACGCTTCTTCGTTGGTCCTAGAATTTCGTGGTAAGGTTCTCTTTGAAAACCTCTTAGTATTGCTTGCCGTAAATCTTTTGGCCCAGTATATTCATTGCTTTTTATAGAATCTATAGCTTCTTCTATCAAACTTTCAGATATGCCAAATTTTGCTGGGGATACCGTTTCCCAACTATCTCGATCTGGAAAATAGTCTACTTGTTGGCCAATGCCAAGATGAGTGAAGAATAATAAACATACTAAGAATCTCATTGTCTACTTTTTTTGACAAAGGTTAAGTTAGTCAAAGATTATCAGTACACAATTTCTTTTAACGAATTATTCTATAACTCTGTTTTGCTTAACGCGATAGGTATCTAAAGTCTCTCGTAGTAATCCAGGTCTCCCTTTAGAACGCCTATGAAATGTTTGTTTTCTGCATACCCGTAATAGAGTCTATTAATCTCATATGATTGGTGGAGATTCATATTGTTATGCTCCTCAGGATCTGGCATAATGTCTACACTATTCTTGGTATAGAATACCCATTGTCTTTCTTCTGGCCATTCCGATTCGGATAATCCTTGAAGATTGACCAGTAAATGAAAATCTTCAATATCTACTCTTCCGTCTTCATTGATATCTGCCGCCATATATGTATAGGCGTTAGTGAAGAATCTTTCACCCCTAATATATCCTTCCAAGATTGAAATATCAGTATCATCCACTCTTGACACATCTCCTTCTTTATAAGCATATAACATATAGTCTCTATTAAGCGTCAGATCATCGGTACTATAGGAGCCATCCGTTGTCGTTCGTATTGAATTAATAAGCTGATATTGATTCAGCACTCCTTGCGAGGTCGTGTTTGTCTGAGGTGCTTGATCACGATGAGAAATCATGACGTCTTCTATTGGTTCTCCGATAGGATCTGTAACTAAGCCTGAAGCAATGGCTCTCGTTCCTATCAATGGTGCACAATTGGGAATATTGGCTCCATTATTCTGTACTACTACATGTACCCGGCAATAAGATTGTCTTCCTTGGTCATCTGTAACATACATTGGTATGTCGTTAAGCCCCACTTCCTGACAAGTAAATGTTCTTGGTGCATTTAAACTATCAGGTCTGAAAGAAAAGTCCAGTGGTCTGTTATGACAAGGATGAAAACTATTGATATTTACATCACTACCCCATAACTCTACCCGCCCATTATCTATTTCGCCATCTCCATCTGTATCTTCTGGCCAAAGAACAATATTTATTGTAGCCAGACAGTAAGGTACTGGTCTGACATTATCAGTTACAACAACTGTTGTTCTACATCTTTCTTTTTGTCCACAACCAAACAAAACCTCAAAGTCAAAGGAGGTTCTTCCTATTGGATAAATTCCAGAAGCATCGTGAGATGTCGTATCTGCAAATATGGAATTATTGGTGACCTGAAAACCACCAGAACATGATTCTCCAAAAACAGAAACAAAAGGTACATTAACAAAACTGCTATCACAGTCCAGTGCATCAACTATAAATTCTGTTGGACATTTTATTTCTGGCTTTGCGCCATTACTTATTATAAAAACTTGTACGAAGGTGAATTTCCCTTCATTGGTGTTCGGATTAAATGTACACCAATTAATCACTGTCCATGTTCTCAAGATTTTTCTGCAGTCAGAACCAACATTTAAAATTTGGTCACTCATCGACGTGCCTACTTGACTGCACATTACATGTAGTATCCTTGGCTCTCTATATTCGATGGGTAAATCATCTAAATCTATATCTGTGCTACAGCCAGATAATTCCAAATCTGTCTCTGGCCATATAATATTATCTGCCTCTGTAAACTCTCCTGCTAATAAGGTAATCGTTTGAGAACAGGAAATCAATTGCTGATCTTCGTCCTTCGTCTCCCAGGTCCTGATAATCGTGCCCACATTGCAGGTGTTAAGATTATAATCATTAATGCTTGGACCAGCATCTGTTTTCTTCCCGTTGTTGACGATAAAGGCAGATCCATAAACCGATAAATCGTTTGTCTGAACAGTGCATGGAAATGTAAGGTCTGCCGGACATTCTATAGTGATGCTGGCTTGAATATAGCCTGTGCATATAAATAGATAGAGTAATGTCGATAGAAAATTGAGTCTCATTTGTAAGTCTTATATGAGTTTTGGAACTACAAAGTTATAATTTGGGTCTCTCAGACATGAATTTAGTAAAAATTACAGCCCTCTATAAATAACAGTTAGAAAGAGATATATGCTGCGTAGTATATATGACTTTCCTGTATTTGTTATAACATAATCATGGCATGGAATATGATTACATATTAAGAATAATGATAATGTGACATGCGTGTATTGAAATTTGGTGGGACCTCTGTGGCCAATGCTGCACGACTAAAGGCTGTATCGGACATTGTTATCTCACAATTTAAGCGTGATAATGCTGTATTAGCTGTCGTTTCGGCTTTTAGTGGGATGACAGATCTGTTACTGAGTACTATTGACTTGGCTCAAAAGAAAGATGAGTCCTATCTTGCTCATTGTGAGCAATTTATATCAAAAGTACATCTAATAGCCTCTGAGCTACTCAAGCCAGAAGATTACCAGAATATCAAAGCAGATTTGGACGAAAATCACGTGAAACTTAAGAATTTACTCTCTGGCGTCTTTTTGATTCAAGAGGCAAGTCCAAAGACCACGGACTTTGTTGTGAGCTTTGGCGAAAGAAACTGCGCTTTCTTATTATCAACCTATCTAGAGGGATTAGGATACGACACAGAATACGTAGATGCCAGAAAATATATCAAAACCGACGCAAGCTTTGGAGCCGCTGCGGTGGATTTTGAGTTGACAAATGAGCTGATTAACTCAAATCTTAATACTTCAGACAAAATCTACATTGCAACAGGCTTTATCGGCTCTGATAAAGATTCGGGTGTAACGACGACACTAGGTCGAGGGGGCTCTGATTATTCAGCAGCTATTTTCGCCGCAGCATTGAGTGCAGAGGCGTTGGAAATTTGGACTGACGTCAACGGCGTATTAACTACCGATCCAAGAAAGGTAAAGAAAGCCTATACCATTCCAAATCTGAGTTATCTTGAAGCAGCTGAAATGTCACACTTCGGTGCAAAAGTATTATACACACCGACAATCCGACCTGTTAAAGAAAAGCGCATACCTACATATATCAAAAACACTTTCGAACCTGAGCATCCTGGCACCTTAATACATGATGTTCCAAAAGAGCATGATAAAATTATATCGGGTTTATCTTCTATTAAGAATATTTCACTTATCTCCTTGGAGGGAAGTGGGATGCAGGGTGTAGCGGGTACAGCATATCGTTTTTTTAAATGTATAGCTGAGGGAGAAATTAATGTGATAATGATTACGCAAGCTTCTTCTGAACATTCGATTTGTATTGCGATTAATTCTGATGACTCTAATAAAGCCAAATCTCAAATCGAGCAAGAATTTGAACTGGAAATTAAACGTAAATTAATTGACCCTATCATTATTAAAGAAAATCTGTGTCTTATCGCTGTAATAGGTGCTAACATGAAAAACACACCTGGCGTAGCTGGAAGACTCTTCGAAACCCTAGGCAAAACCAGAATTAATATAGAGGCTATTGCACAGGGTTCTTCTGAGTTAAACATTACTTGTGCTATATCTCAAAATGATGAAAGTAAGGCATTGAACGCTATACATGATGCCTTTTTTCTCTCTGAATCAAAAACGATTCATCTGTATATGATTGGTGTTGGACTTATTGGTTCTACCTTGATAGAACAAATGCTTAACAACAAAAATCAAATTCTAAAAGAAAATCGAATTGAATTAATTGTTTGTGGTCTATCTAATTCAAGATCTATGATTTTCTCTGATGAAGGTATATCTCTAACAGATTTCCAAAGTCAGTTAAACAACAGTGAAATAAAAGCAGATATAAATCAATTTATAGATAAGATCATAGAAGATGATCACCCACATAAATTATTTGTTGATAATACGGCGAGCAAAATAATTCCGGATTATTATACCAAGATACTTGAAAATAATATTGCTATTTCAACGCCTAATAAAATAGCCTTATCAAGCGGGCTTGAAAAATATAAAGCGTTGAAAAAACTTTCTATCCTCAATAATGTGCCCTTGCACTTTGAGACAAATGTTGGTGCCGGCTTACCAGTTATCTCTACCTTAAAGAGTCTGACAAGTACAGGAGATAAGATCCAAAAGATAGAAGCTGTACTTTCTGGGTCTGTATCTTATATATTTAATAAGTTTTCTTCAGCCCACAGTTTCTATGATATTGTGATGGAAGCCAAAGAATTAGGATTTACAGAGCCCGATCCTAGAGATGACCTTTCTGGATCTGATGTAAGAAGAAAAATTCTAATCCTCGCCAGAGAATCAGGTTTCGATATTGAGAATGTAGATATAGAAATCCACAACATCTTATCTGAGAACTGTCTGCAGGCTGATTCTGTGGACCAGTTTTTTGAATGCCTCAAGAAAGATGATCCACGCTTTCTGACAATGGTGAAAGAAGCTGAGCAAGAAAACAAGAAACTAAGGTTTATTGCAAGTTATGAAAATGGAAAAGGTACGATCAGTTTGCAAAGAGTAGGTCCTGATAATCCTTTCTATGGATTGAGCGGTAGTGATAATATGATCGTTATACATTCTAAAAGATATAGTAACACCCCTCTTGTTGTTAGAGGTCCTGGAGCTGGTGCAGCCGTTACAGCAGCCGGTGTTCTTGCTGAGGTTATCTCCATAAGCTCCAGTTTATAAGTGAGTTATTGAACTATATAACAA
>CAZPUF010000003.1:0-39174 GCA_964589705.1 uncultured Saprospiraceae bacterium
GTAGTGGAACAGATGCCGAGATTCCCTGGATGTGAGGATGCTGGTGGAACTGACAAGGAAAAAGAAGCCTGCGCAAAAGAGAAAATGCTGCAGTACATCTACAAAAACCTAAAGTATCCTGCGATCGCAAGAGAAAATGGTGTAGAGGGTATGGCTGTACTTCAGTTCGTAGTGAAAGAAGATGGTTCTGTATCAGATATCAATATTGTGAGAGATCCAGGAGCAGGATGTGGAGATGCAGCTCATAAAGTTGTGACAGGTATGAATAACCTTCCTCAAAAATGGACTCCTGGTAAACAAAGAGGTCGTCCAGTAAAAGTACTTTATACACTACCAGTTAGATTTAGGCTACAGTAATAGTCCACTTTAGTGGAGTAAAAAAATACTTAAAGGCTACCCAATTTAATTTGGGTAGCCTTTTTTATCTTCTGTGATAGTCTAGTTTCTTTAAAACATTTTAACGATGCCTTCTATCCAAAAATAATCTTCAGCCTTTGCTGCGTACAGAACCTAAGAGCTGCACATCAGGTTACCTCTCATTCCGGAGATATATCTAGTACATTGATAGTGAAAAGAAAATAATAGCTTACCTACCAATGGCAACCCAAGTAGCCCTTCAAATCTTTTCACACACCAAAATATTCTATGCAACGCATCTATAGAATTAGAAAAACTATAGAGCCATGGATATCTTACTTACCACTAGTCAATTAATTTACACCCTTAGTACAATTGTATCCTTTATAGGAATCTACATAGTAGTGAAGAAACACTTTTCCCAATTGAAATCTGATTGTGATTTTACACTCAATCATTATTCCATAGGACTGATTGCTGGAATAACTGCTTGTATTGGATTTGTTAATTGGACCACAACGGAACAAATTACGCCAACTTACTTTGTAGAACCCTTACCTCCTGAAACTATAATTAATGTTCCAACGTCTGCACCGCCAAAAAAAATAGTGCCCCCTCCTGCTCCTCCTGTGACAACAAAAACCCAGATCCCAAAAATCATTAAAAACATCTTATTGACTAATGACACAGAAAATGTAGATACTGAGAAAATTATAAAAGCCCTTTCCGATCCGTTGGTTGCACCACCAGCAATGACCGACACTGTAGCATCTCCAGCCCCATTTGTAGAACCAGCAATACCAGAGGACGATGGAAATGATATTGTCCTCATGGCAGAACAGATGCCAAGATTCCCTGGCTGTGAAGATATAGAAGCAGATAAGGAAGCCTGCTCTAAAAAAATGCTACTAGAATATGTGTACAAAAATTTGAGATACCCAGCAGCAGCTATGGAGATTGGGATTGAAGGAATGGTTATTGTCCAATTTATAGTTACTAAGACTGGAAGCATAGACCAAGTAAAAGTCGTCAGAGATATAGGAGGAGGTTGTGGAGATAAAGCCAGAGACGTTGTCGTTAAAATGAATGACTTACCTGAGCACTGGATCCCTGGCAAACAGAATGGTCGTCCAGTAAATGTCCGCTATACCTTACCAATAAAATTTCAACTACACTAGATTAGCCGATATAGTCCTTTAGCTGGAAGGCAAAGAAAGTAAGCACAAGAAGAATGAATAGAAACTCCTTGACAACAGCGTTATTCTTGGATTCCATCATCAGTCCTAATACAATGGATAGAGGAGCGGTAATCATCATGAATATCAAAGAGATATCATCTTTCAATTTAGCAACTAAGAATATAGTAGGCATGGTTAGTAGCAACATCCAATAAGTAAGTTCTATTTTCTTTATCACATCATACTTCTTTTTCTTCTTGACAGAAAAATGAAGTAAAACCACAATGATAATTATTATCAAGAACAGTATAGGCTTGAAGTAATGACTCGCTTCTGTGACAAATGCACCATCCTTCAACCAAGGTGTCAATCCTGCAGCCCCAAAGAGATGATGTAGTATCCTATCAGCCGCTCCAAAATAATAAAGTGCTACAAAACTGAGAAACACTGGTATGACTATACCTCCCAACAATTGTAATACCTCCCTGATCTCGAGCTTCCTTAGACTTAGAATGCCTAAGAAAAGAAGTAGTATGAAAATGAGGTAAGTAGGATAGATTAATACAGCAGCCATTAAGAAGAAACCACTATTGAATATAGTTGCAGTAGGGCGATGCCTTTTATAGATTTTAAAGAGGCTACGTATAGAAAGAATGAAGAAAAGATTGGCGATCAGAATCGGATGAAACATATATGGCTCAAGTGCAAAGGCACTAAATAAGATAAATAATGCTCCAGGAATAGTACTTAGGACTCTACTAAACTTATGCTTGATAACGATATCATTAATCAAAAATGCCTGTACAACAATTAAGACTATGGTTAAAGTAAGTCGCAAGTAGGGATTTGCTAAGAACCCAATTATCCATTCATAGAATATTAGGTTTGACTCAGATTCCACTGGTCTCGGTAGAGCGGTGAAATAATACCCATTAAGTATTACTGCAAAAAGCAATAATGCTATGAGATTAAAAATTAGATTTCTGCGAAAAAAAACAAGCAAGGCTCAAGACTAGTATGGTAATCTTGTAAATATAGGAGATACGGACGAAGTTTTAAAAACTATAACAAGTATCTGCTCTATCTTAAGACACTAACTTACTCGCCTACCCTTCCAATTATACCTCCTCACAAAGAAACTCATAGTACCGATTATACCAATGTACAGTATGTGAGCCAGACTACAATACCAGAAATTTTTCATGGCAGCTTCTATCTCAAAGTAGATAGACAACTCTTTGAGATATAAATAATCGATTCCCATTTTGGCCATGAGCTGCATTAGTGCCATAACCAATGTAATCGGTCCAAAAAAGAAGTAACCAACAAAATGGACTAAGAACCACATGACCATTATATAAGGGGTAGCCATGATAACCCATAAGCCCTTCTCCTTCAAGCCTTTATTCTTGGTAGCCCACCTAAGACGTTGAGAGATAAATCCAGAGAGTGTAGTCTCTGCTGGCGTTCTCACTATAGCTCTTTTGTCTTTGAGAAAAGTAATGTTGTCCTTAGAATCCCGTGCCACTTTCTGAATAGCAAAAATGTCGTCCCCGGATGCATACCCACTATCTTCAAATGAGACAATACCTCTTCGATAGATCAGATTTGCACCATTCGATAAATGCCAATGCCCTGAGTCAATGCCAACTGCAGTCAATGCCATCATGCCTACAAAATCCAAAGCCTGAAAATCTTGGAAGGCACTCCCCCCTTCACTGTCAAAGCATACTGGAGCAGCTACCATATCGAATTCGCCCTGCCCCAAGGTGCTTAATACTACCTCCAAATAGTCAGGACCACAATAAGTATCAGCATCCATTTGAATTATATAATCACCTGTTGCATGTGCAAGGCCAAGATTTAGGGCTAATTTTTTGAAAGCATTATATGATTCTCTTGGACCTACAAGATGATCTTTTAGATACAGTAGTTGCAGACTCGGATATAATTTTGTTTGAACAATCTCGACTGTATCGTCTTCTGAGTGGTCGTCTACAATGATGATCTCTTTAACAATCCCTGGAAATCTATCTGATTGGATAATGAGGTGATCGATACATTTTCCTATATATTTCGCTTCATTTCTAGCAGGAATAATAAAGGAGACTGATGGATATCCAATGGCTTCATCTGTGATCTGATGACCAGGCAACTCAGACCACTTTTCCATTATAGATATGATAAGGTAGACATATGCCCCAACAATAGAGACTGTAACAAGGCAATAAGTTAAAAACACAGCTAAGGGGTTTTTGGCCCTACCCTATGTGAATAAGTCATCATAGTCATTGTTGGATTTTGTTTGTTTGACCTTCACTTTTGATTTAGGCTTATCTATATCTTCTAACTCCAAGAAGTCTTCATTATCAACCTCCTCATATTTGATATAATCCCCTTTCTTAGTTTCTTTTTGCTTTTTGACAGATGGTCGTTTGGCGCCTACTGCTCTTTTACCATAAGCTTTCAAAGCCAAGTACCCAAATACAAAAGGATAGAATACCACATTGCCAATAAGCTTTATGATGCCTTTTCCTGCATCTTCCTTAATATCCTGAAAAAGCTTAGATACATAATCTGTGACCACTGAGTAGTTGAGAAACAAAGCGATCAGAAGCAGAGGTAATGCAAGAAAGGAGTAGAATGCTTTAAATGCAAAACTTACCGTAGAGACAATTAGCCAAATCATAACTACGAAGAAAAGCAGTGGAATTATCTTAGCAAATAGACTTGCTGAACTCTTATTAGCTGCCATGTAAAGGATTTAAAATAATAAATGATTGAAGTTAAATAAAAATCATTGGTCATGCATAAGCTAGACAGACATCGTCTGAGCAAATTGCTTTTCGTAAAGTTTCTGATAAGCGCCATCTTTTATCTGCATTAGCTGATTATGTGCGCCTTGTTCCATTATTTCTCCCTCCTTTAGCACCAGTATATTATCTGCATGCTTGATAGTAGAAAGCCTATGGGCAATAATTATAGAAGTTCTCTTTTGAATCAGTTTCTCTATAGCAAACTGTATAATCGCTTCAGTCTCAGAGTCTATAGAAGAAGTAGCTTCATCCAAGATGAGAATATCTGGATCAAACACTAAAGCTCTTACAAAAGAAATCAGTTGCTTCTGCCCCATTGAGAGATTAGATCCTCTTTCTGTAATCTTAAAATCATATCCGCCTGGCAATCGCTCAATAAATGGATGTGCCCCAATAGTCTTCGATGCCTCTATCACGCTGTCTTTATCAATATTTTCATCACGCAAAATAATATTATCATACACTGTACCATCAAACAAAAAGACGTCCTGTAGCACCATAGACAGATGCTTCCTCAGATTGGTAAGTCGGTACTTCTTTATATCTACATCATCGATCAAGATCTTGCCTTTCTGAATATCATAGAAGCGATTGAGTATATTAATGATGGTTGTCTTTCCAGATCCTGTGCTACCGACGATAGCCATGGTTTGACCTGGAAGCAATTTAAAACTGATATCATTCAGTACAAAATTCTCCTCATCATAAGCGAAGGAAACATTTTGAAAATCCACTTTACCCGCTAATCTATTGGCTTCATGAGTGCCTAAGTCTGTGATTTTCTCTTCATTTTCCAAGACACCGAATACTCTTGAACCAGCCACTAAACCCATTTGCAGCGTATTTAATTTATCTGCCAGCATTCTTATTGGGCGAAAGAGCATATTGAGATACATTGGGAAAGATACAAATGCCCCCACTGAGATATCATGGTTCCATATGCCTTTAGATCCCCACCAAACCAACAAGGCTAAGGCCAGAGCAGAGATTAGTTCTACAACCGGAAAGAATATGGCATAATACTCTACAGCATCCAAGTTGGCCTTAGTGTACTTCCTATTAATGGCCTTGAACTTCTGCGCCTCCTTTTTCTCCGCATTAAACATCTGGACCACCTGCATCCCTGTAATCTGCTCATTGAGAAAGGAATTCATGTTGGCTATTTCATTCCTGACATTTTTAAAAGCGCCTTTGACTTTCTCTTTAAAGACATAAGTGGCTCCTATCAAAAGAGGCACCGTAATTAGACAGATAAGTGTTAGTTGCCAGCTGGTATAGAGCATAAAACCAATAACTGCAAATATGCCCATGACATCCGCTGCCATGGTCAGTACGCCTTGGGTAAATACTTCATTGACAGCCTGTACATCATTGATGGTTCTAGTGGTAATCTTTCCTATAGGGGTTTGATCAAAATATCGGAGTCTCAGATTAGATACTTGTTGGAACACCTTTACTCTCAAATCTTTGATAACAGACTGACCTAGAACAGAACTATAGTATATAAATATGTATCTGAGGATTACATTTACTATAACAACCACAAAGTAGATCATGGCCATTTGCTTCAATCCAGCTAAATCACCTTTGAAGATATTATTATCCACCATCTGACTGATGAGGAAGGGTCTTATGGTCGTTATAGGTGCCATGATGATAGAAATAGAAAGGCACATAACGAACAATGCCTTATATGGCACTGCTAGTCGCAATATTTTACCTAGTACTACAAGATCAAATTCTTTCTTTCTATCCATGTATATGTGGAACAAATATAACTGCTTAGAGTTTCTTGCATTGAAATAACAGCTAATCCTAATACTTCCTATCTTGCAACTAACGAATACACACTGAAATGATTCTCCCTATAGGTGACGATAATATAGAAGGTGGGCACAAACCCATAATCGCATATTCCCTATTATTTCTAAACATTGCCATTTTCGTATACCAAATAACGTTGGAAATGGATCAAATTACCTATCTACTCAATGAGTTTGGTGTCATCCCAATAGAAATTGTAAGAGGTCAGGATTTATTCAGTTTGATGACAAGCATGTTTCTGCATGCAGGCTTGATGCATTTGCTTGGCAATGCCCTATTTCTATGGATTTTTGCAGATAATATTGAAGCGGTTGTTGGTAATTGGCGATTCCTGATATTTTATATAGGTGGTGGATTATTTGCATCGATGGTTCACATAGGGATAGAGCCTGCTTCAGTCATACCCACAGTAGGCGCAAGTGGTGCTATTTCTGCGGTGATGGGTTGTTACTTGATTATGTTTCCAAAATCGAGAATCAAAATGCTCTTTATCTTCAAGACCTTCTACATTTCTGCACTCTTATTTTTAGGTATTTGGTTTGCGCAGCAGCTGTTTAGTGGCATAGGTACCATAAGCGCAAATAGTGCTGATGAGGCGGGTGGTGTAGCTTGGTGGGCCCATATTGGCGGATTTGTATATGGTGTATTTTTTGGGTGGCTATTCAAACAGCGTTTTCAATCTTCTTACAGTTATGATATTGTCTAATTATATAAGCGCAGTTTAGTTAATTAGCATATGCTCTTTAACATACACACTCACCTAATCCAAAGGACGGAATCTGCCCGCCAAAGACGCTAATGTCTAAGTAATATATCCTATATATTACCATTACGATAATGGTATAGATTAACAGTCTATTCTAACAATTTTAAAACCTTCGTTAAGGAACAATTAATTCAGCGTTTTGACGTCACTTTCTTTTGGATTTAAGGTCTTATGAGTGTAACCTCTTTGACCATGAAGACATAAAGGAGTAAGTCAAGATAGGAATTGATCAGCATTACTAAAAGGACCTTGCAAAAGTGCAAAGGTCCTTTAGTTTTTGCACCTATATCAATTCAATTACAGACTTAATCTTATCTTTCGCAAATGGGATTGTACAGGAGAGATACCATTAACTTCTTAAGACATTTGACACCTCAAAAGGTAATCAATGTGCTCCAGCTCTATACCTCATATCTCCTTACAAAAATCACTAAGCGACCTATTCAGTGGGGTCAACCCATGACAATCTCTATAGAACCTACAACGGCCTGCAACCTACGATGTCCAGAATGCCCCAGTGGATTGAGATCCTTTACCAGAGAGACTGGAAATCTAAAATCTGATTTCTTCAGATCTACTATAAGCCAAATATCAGAAAAGCTTATATATCTGATATTTTACTTCCAAGGAGAACCTTATATCAATCCTAATTTTTTGGATATGGTTAAATATGCTAATGACAAAGGTCTCTATACTATTACTTCTACGAATGGGCATTTCCTGAGCTTGGACAATGCAAGGCGAACTATAGAATCTGGTCTTGATAGAATCATCATTTCTATAGATGGGACTACTCAGGAAGTCTATGAGAATTACAGAAAAGAGGGTAAGCTGGACGTAGTGCTTCAAGGTGCACGCAATTTGGTGTCAGCACGGACTGAGGCCAAGGCTTCGACTCCTCATATTATATTCCAATATGTGGTCACAAGACCCAATCAGCATCAGATATCTGAGGTATACAGATTGGCAGAAGAAATAGGTGTAGATGAGGTCAAACTCAAAACCGCACAGGTATACGATTACAAAAATGGCAATCCACTCATCCCAACAATAGACACTTACTCCAGATATCGTAGAATGCAGGATGGTACCTATAGGATCAAAAATCAACTCCTTAATCACTGTTGGAAACTCTGGCATGCCTGCGTAATGACTTGGGATGGAATGGTGGTTCCATGCTGTTTTGACAAAGATGCTACTCACCGTATGGGAGATCTTAAGCAGTCCTCTTTCGAGACCATTTGGCAGGGAGAGCCTTATAAGAACTTCAGAACTAACATTCTGGAGGGACGGGATAAAATTGATATCTGTCGCAACTGTACTGAAGGCTGTAAAGTCTGGGCTTAGCAAACCAAGTAAGACTTATTATAGTCATAACTCGTTCAAAGTCAAGGATAGTATTCCTATTTCATTGATATTCAGGACATTTTTCATTAACTTTGATGAGTTAGGAAGGGTAAAACTGTGACAATTAGTGTCACAGATCTCACACAGTCATATTCAATTATTATACTAATTAAGGATTGTAAAGCAACATGCTTTTTAAGACTATCATTCAAGGCAGGATAGAATTTGGTACGCAGAAAGCGTATGATATGGCTGTGAAGATGTTTATCTCCAGAGCAGAGAGCTATTATAAGAATGATATCATGTTCCTCCCAGAGGAGATTTTCTTCCCTGATGAATTGTCCTTGTCGATCCCACGTATAGTCAAGCAAGTCTATGCCAAATCCTTTAAGAATACCTCTATCCTACTAGAATACATTGCCCAATTTGGTCTGTCTGGAGAGATGGACATCTGGCAAGTAGAGCAAGGAAAAATACTACATTATAAGCATCTAGAACCATCGTCTGACAAGGCTGCCGTACAACAATACCTTAAGGGAAAGAAATTAGTAGACGAGAAAGGGAAAGAAGAAGAGGCCATATCTGCCCTTAATAAAGCCATAGAGAAATATGACAGGCATGCGCAAGCTTACGAAAGACGTGGAAAGGTAAACTTGATACTCAAAAAATATCATGATGCGCTAAGAGACTATAATAAGTGTTTGGCTTTGGATTCTGATAATCCATATGCCTACTTTGGCAAGTCCCTAGTCCTTATCAATGATAAAAAAATAGAAGAGTCCTTAGAGACCCTTCAGCTTGCCATCAAGAAATCTGTAGCCCTACAAGCTATACACTGGAAAGCAAGAAGAACTAAGGGTAAAATGCACATGGATCTCGGGCAATACGAAAAGGCTGAGTTCGAATTAAAACTGTTTGCTAACAGGAAATTTGGAGAGGAGAATCCAAATTTTTTATGGAAGAGAGAAGGCCATTTTCTATATGGGCAAACCCTACTAGAATTAGGTAAGCATGGTGAGGCTGTAGAACAGTTTGAAATGGTCATGGAAATCAAAGAAGGCAACGATAAAATTCCTGAAGCTACACAATTACGTTACTTAGGGATTGCCAAACAAAAAGCTGGTAAGAACGGATATAAAAAAGATATCAAAGAAGCTGCAGAACTAGGCGATGCTACAGCTGCACAACTACTCAAAGAATTTGCTTAATTTTCCAAAGCACTGACAATTCCCTTTTTAGTTTATTTGTACTTAACTTAAAATAGTTGATGAAACATCTATTACTTACGGTCTTGTGTTTAAGCGTTTCGATCCACCTACATAGTCAAGAAGTATCTTTAGATCTACTCGACAAGAAATCCAGAAAGACCTATTCTAAAGCACTCAAATGTTTTGAGAAAGGAGAGCAGTTGGAAGGAATTGCCAAACTAGAAGAAGTCACCTCAAAGTACCCTGGATTTAAACCAGCCACACAAAAATTAGCAGGTATCTATCTGGATAACTCAGAGAATGAAAAGGCCATTTCGCTCTTGCAAACTATGATGGATAATACAGATGTTGTGGATCCTAGACTCGCTATGTCCATCTCCTACCCCATGGAAGAGAAAGGTGATTACGACAATGCAATATCCATACTCAAGCAATTAGAATCAGCTGGTCAGTTAAAGGAAAAACAAGCTAAGACAGTATCCAAAAGAATTAAGGAGCTTGAATTCAGAAAGGTAGCCTATGCAAATCCTCATCCATTCCAACCACAACCAGTTAGCCGACAAGTGAACTCCAATGATTTAGAGTATCACCCTGCATTTAATGCTGATGGTTCTCTCATGCTCTTTGTTAGAACTACTCAGAACAGGCCCCAAGAAGATCTCTATTATAGTCGAAAAATAACCAGTGACAGCTTCAGTATAGCAGAACCAATCAAAAGTATCAATACGCCAAATAATGAAGGGGCCTTTACCCTTTCTCAAGACGGAAAAACGATGATCTTCACTGCCTGTGATTGGAGGGGTTCTTATGGCGGTTGTGATTTATACATATCATTTAACTCTGGTAATAAATGGAGTGACCCCAAAAACATGGGTCCTGTCATTAATTCTGAATATTGGGAGTCTTCTCCTGCACTATCTACTGATGGTCGTAACTTATACTTTAGTAGCAAGCGACCAGGAGGGCATGGCGGTGCTGACCTGTGGATGGTAGCACTCAATGACCAAAACCAATGGGGGGAAGTTGTCAATCTTGGACCGACTATCAACACAGAAGGCAATGAAGAAACACCTTTTCTTCATCCAGACAATAAGACACTATATTTTATATCTAACGGGCTCATAGGCTTGGGATCCTATGACCTATTTGTCACAAAACAAACCGATAATCACGAGTGGGGCACACCAGAAAATCTTGGTTATCCCATTAATACTCCTCAGCGTGAGGGAGGTCTTTTTGTAGACTTGGCAGGAGAAAAAGCTTACTACAGTGCCCAATTAGATTTTTCAGATGAGGACAACAATGTAAGGAAGGGTGATATCTATAGCTTTGATTTGCCTAAAGTACACAAACCAGAATTGGTGACGTATGTCAAAGTCATTGTCAGAGATGCAGAAACAAATGGACTAATCAATGCCAATGCACAGCTGATAAATCTTGACGCCAAACAAACCAGCTCTAATATCACTACAAAGGTGAGTGGCACCTTATTAACGACTATAAATCCTGGTGAATATGCATTGAATATAAGTAGGGATAATTATGTCTTTCACTCAGAAAATATAATGCTGGAAGCGGGAGCGGCAATTAGTGACCCTTTTCTATTTGAAGTATCACTGAGACCGATAGAGCCCGAAAAAGAATTACCTCCTGCTGTAGAGTCTGCACCCATTGTATTGAACAATATATTTTTTGAGACGGGCTCTGCGCAATTGCTCAGTCAGTCTAACTTGGAAATAAATTCTCTGACGAGCCTCCTACAAAAAAATGAAAATCTTAAGATTAAAATAGTAGGTCACACTGACAATGTAGGCAATGACAACGATAACTTTACTCTATCCAGAGAACGGGCAGAAGCCGTCTATGACAGATTAGTCGACGCTGGCATCGCCAAAAGCAGATTGGCCTTTGAAGGCAAAGGCGAGACCATGCCTATAGCTGATAACGCTACAAATGCAGGGCGACAAAAAAATAGACGGACAGAGTTTGTCGTAATCCGATAAAAGATTGGAAGGCTCTCTTATTTTTGCGACGACCAATTATATCTTGACATGGGGAGACGTAAAAGAACTAGAAAAATTGCAACCAATGTAACCATCACTGATATTGCCGATAAGGGGCAGGCAGTTGGACGGGACGCTGAGGGTTTGGTGTATTTTGTAACTGGAGCAGTCCCTGGTGATATTGTCGATGTATGGGTGAGAAAGAAAAAAAAGAGTTTCAATATTGGTCAGGTTGAAAGATACATCGAAAAGTCTGCACTAAGAGTCAGCCCTTTTTGCGATCACTTTGGGCACTGTGGAGGGTGTAAATGGCAATACTTAGATTACGATTCGCAGTTGAAATACAAAGAGGCCGCTGTTGTTAGTGCCTTTAAAAGACTGGGACATCTTGACATCGATGAAACACGTCCCATTCTTGGCTGCGAGCATACTAAGCAGTATCGTAACAAAATGGAGTATAGCTTCTCTTTTCGACGCTGGGTACCCCAAGAAGAATTAGACCAAGAAGGGGAGGTCGATTTCGGACCAGCCACAGGATTTCATAGAGCCGGTGCATTCAATAAGGTCGTGCAAATAGACCATTGCCATCTCCAAGATAATTTCTCAAACGAACTCAGAAATTATGTGCACCAATTAGCTCTAGAAAAAGGGTGGACCTTCTACAATAACCGAGAACATACAGGGCTCCTGAGAAATATGATGGTCAGAAATACCACGCTGGGAGATTGGATGGTGGCTATGATATTTGGAGAGAATAATCCAGAGGCCATAGAAGAATGTATGCAAGCTATCACAGACAAATTTCCGGACCTTACCTCAGTGTATTATGTCGTCAATCTCAAGATGAACGATAGCAACTTTGATCAGGATTTCCACTTATACAAAGGAGATCCAAGCATTACTGAAATGTTGGGTCATGTGAAGTATCGGATCGGTCCAAAATCATTCTTCCAGACAAATACTTACCAGGCGAAGCGCCTCTTTGATGAGGTTGTAAAATTGGCTGAACTCAAGGGGACAGAAAATGTATATGACCTGTACACTGGCTTAGGCAGTATTGCCCTTTATATAGCTGATAAATGCAAACAAGTGATCGGCGTAGAAGAAATAGCCCCTGCGATAGATGATGCTATTCTCAATATGGAACTCAATGACATATCAAATACTCAATTTGAAGTAGGAGATTGTAAAAAAATCTTCAATCAAGCATTTGTGGATAAATATGGTCAAGCCGATCTGATAATCGTCGATCCTCCCAGAGCAGGACTTCACGAAGATGTGGTCAAAATGCTAGCTGCCACCGAAGTAGAAAAAATCATTTACGTCTCTTGTAACCCTTCCACACAAGCCAGAGATATTGCTTTACTCTACGAAAAATACGCAGTAGAACTTATACAGCCTGTAGATATGTTTCCGCACACGCATCATATAGAGAATATCGCTTTACTCAAGCGCAGATAAATCCTACTTTTGTCCTTATGGAAGATGAAATGAAAGAAGCAGAAAAGCTTCTTGTCATAGAAAATGAAATGAAGCGATTCAATAAGTTACTCTGTGCTGCTAATGATAAGGTATTGGACAGCAATGCCTCTTCATTCCCCATATTTGTAGTTGCCAAGCAGCCAGTCGCTTTAGGAATTAACCTCATAGACAGAGAAAAAATAAACTCTAACTGGTCCATCAATGTGTCCAGTTTGGAAGAGTTTATATCTAATAATCTCGTCTTTGAAGCTAAGGTTGCAGATTTCAAAAAGACTTATAAGGACCCTAAGCAATTTATCTGCTTGTTTGTACTGAGTGACTTGGGTGCCCAGTATCTATTTGTACCCAGAAACAGCTAATTTCTTCTTAACGGAATACACGCTTAGTGAGGAAGCGAATAGCGATAAACCCAACTATAAGTGCAATGACCAGATATTGGATAGGTAGATATGAGAATACCAATAATCTCATCTTATCCAATACAAAGAATATCAACATTACTCCTCCTAAAGTGCCTAATAAACCCGTCAATTTTCCAAAGCCAGGTATATCATTATAATTGACGTTCTTCTTAATCAGGAATAATGTCAGTATCATGCTCACCACAGGCAACACCTCTATCATGATGTTCATGTTGTAGATGCTTCGCTTCTCAAAAAACAAATGATACAGATTGAGGAGGATAGCAAATATGCCAGGTATGACGGTAAGGTAGACTAGTGCGGCATAGAATATATTCCAAGGATTCAGATGGCCTTCACCTTTAGCCATAAAGCTGGCAATCAATGCTGCCACGGGTAAAATAAAAAAGTAGAATAAGGGATAGAAAGAGTTCTGACCCATAAAATTGATAAACTCACCAAGCGTCATCTTATACGGTTATATATCACAAAAGTAAGCTATACGTGAGTCTTCTGCTCAGATAGAATCCAATAATCCATGATTGAGAATTTTAAATGATACTTCTAGATGCTCATCATTAACTGAACTGGATCTTCAAGTAACTCTTTGACCTTCACCAAAAAGGTTACTGAATTCTTTCCATCTATGACTCTGTGATCATATGATAAGGCGAGATACATCATCGGTTTGATAACAACCTCACCATCTATAGCTACAGGTCTATTGATGATATTATGCATACCTAGAATGGCAGATTGAGGCTTATTCAAAATTGGAGTACTCATCATAGAACCGAAAATGCCTCCATTAGTAATAGAGAAAGTACCTCCACTCATCTCTTCCAGAGTAAGCTTGCCCGACCGGGCCTTCCCAGCCAACTCCTTAATCTTGAGCTCAATATCAGCAAAACCTAGTGATTCTACATTGTGTACAGGAGGAACCACAAGACCAGTGTCCGTAGATATAGCTATAGAGATATCTACATAATCATGGTAGATCAGATGGTCACCATCCAAAGTCGCATTAACGTCAGGCATCTCCATCAGTGCTTGCGCACAAGCCTTTGAAAATATGGACATGAAGCCTAGCTTGATACCATACTTCTCTACAAACTTCTCTTGATATTTTTTTCTAAGGGCGAAAATAGCTGACATATCTGCCTCATTGAAGGTCGTCAGCATAGCGCTATTATTCTTAGCATCTACCAACCTGGAGGCAATTGTTCGCCTCATTCTGCTCATCTTCTCTCTTCTGTCATTTCTGCTAAAAGCCGCAGGAGGTGGTGTATAGGTAGGTGTCGCGGGTGCTGGTGCACTGGCTGGAGCAGTAGCCTTCGCAGATACGGCATCAGCCTTAGTGATTCTGCCATCTTTTCCAGAGCCTTGGACAGTAGCTGGATCAATACCTTTTTCTGCTAAAATTTTTCCTGCAGCAGGTGACGGGTGTCCAGTAGCATAATTGGTTGTTGCTGCGGCAGCGGCAGGAGCAGCGGGTGCTGCTGCAGGAGCGGCTGGTGCATCGCCTCCAGCTGGCGCCTCTACGCTAGTATCAATCTTAGCGACCAATGCACCAATCTCTAAATCATCATCTTCCGCAGCTACATGTATAAGCTTACCTGAAGCCTCTGCTGGAAATTCTAATGTGGCCTTGTCAGATTCAAATTCACAGATTGGCTCGTCAATTTTGACATATTCGCCATCTTTTTTCAACCATTGTGATAGTGTTACCTCGCTTATTGATTCCCCAATTGTCGGCACTTTCATTTCTACGATGCTCATAGTTATCCTTTCGTTTATATGATAAAGTTAAAACATGTCAATGAAACTAAGTTGAATAACTTAAGTCAACAAAAATTAATATTTAGAATAATCTAAATATTTTAGCGCAGAATGATGTGTAGCCACTAATTATGGTGCCCTCGTCGATAGGATCTATCCTTTAAGATGAAATAGCCATTGGCAGGATTATACGTCAAAAACTTGCCTTTATTGGTGATCATTTGTCGATTAGTGCTTATTTCTGATTCAAGCTCCGAAATATTGTCAGTGAATACGATTGTACAAGACTCACCCGCTATTGTGCTCAATACTATTGACTCGAAAGGCGAAGCCCAAGATTGAATGAGTTTCCTATTTGTCTGCGCCCCATAACTAAATACTGTCCTATCGTTAGATTTTGCCAATTCCTGATACCAGAATATTCTTTCAGTATAGAAATTAGACACCAACGCAATCCTTACAAAGCCAGCAATCAATAGTGGCACTAATAAATAATGTAACCTTTTGATTCCGTCTAATACACCGGAAAAGATCAAGAGAAATCCAGCTACAAAAAACAGCACCCTGTAATTACCTTCACTATAAAACACATACTCAGCATCTATCTCCGCCAAGTTTGTTAGCAGAAGATAACAGAGACTAAAGCCAACTAAAAGCAATCCCAACAACCACTTCCTATATTTTAATAATACGATGAAGGCAATCGCAACACTTAGAAAAATTGGCCAATAATTAAGTGACAAAAAATTCTCTATGATTGTATGAGTCTCGATATCCCCAGCTATTATGTTTTCAAAAAGTTGATTCCTCTTTTTCTTATCATAATAATTAGGAAAGTACCGCCCTTTAATAAAATAGGAAATGGCATAGGTGGTAATGTTTGGAAGTAGCGTCCTTATCTTGACATCTTTAGTCACCAAAGACCCTACAGTAATTAGCAATACTATGACCAATAGTAATGGATGTAACCAAGCTATGATAAGTGTAGTTAAAAGTCCAGTTACAAAGTAGCCTTTTCTCATGCAAGCTATCCAGAAGCAAAGACTGGTTAGTCCCAGAAATAATTCATTGTTATTCCAAAAGAAGGTATGCATAACCGGAATTATCATACCTAAGAGGACAAGCCACGAAAATGCTCTGTCCTTGATCCAGTTCCTAATAAGAAAAAATATAGTTGCATGAAATAGAAAATACCCTAGCGATTGGAGGAACATCAGCACCTTAAGTGGCAAGCCTAGTTTTATACCTGCCATGGGCAACAGTTGTAGGATTACCGCTGGATATCTATTAGCGTTTACAAAGAGCTCTCCGTCATTAATCAACTTGAATAAAGTGAATGGGTTGTCCAGAAATGAACTACGATGGACAAAAAAGAAAACTGTAAATAGAAAATAAATGAACAAGATGAGCAGGTCAAATTTGTTATCGGAGGCACTCTTGACCCTATTAAATAGGAGATGTTTTTTCTGTTTCAATTTCTTATCAGCTCAATCAATATTTCTAATCAAAAGTACTGATTTATTAAAGCTGCTCATAAATGATTTGCATGACGCAATCCCAACTGTGGCAAATCCACAAATCAGGATTTTGACTGGCATTTCTCATTAATCATCAATTCATTATTCAACCTCTATTTTTCATCTTGAGCGACGGCAGGAGTCGAAAGATCTTCTTCTACTGGAAAGACAACCAAAAGGATCACGCTATAGTATAGTAATTAATTCAGCACCAAAGCCATACTTACCCGTTCGTAGCGACTTGTAGCCTAGATGCATTATGCTGGCACTATCAATACCTTCTAAAGAAACTAAAAGTCAATCCTTCATTCTACTAACTTACCCCTTTACGAGCACGGAGAAATCTCCACAAGGTCGATTTGTAAGGTGACTTCCTAATCAGCAACCTAGCACCTACACCACCCTCTTGGACACCGATTGAGATATATCTGTATCATCTCCTTGCCAATGCACATCTACGTGGACGATACCTGGAGACTTCCCCACTTCCAGACTACCCATTGTCTTATGATAGCCTAGTGCTTCTGCCCCATTGATAGTGGCCCACTGAAGCAATTCGGTGAGAGGGACATAGGATTGCATTCTCTTGATCGTTTTGATTTCTTCCCAAATGGATAATTGCCAATTGGACATGATACTATCTGTACCCAAAGTCATTTTTGCACCAGCATCCATAAATGTCCTGTAATATGGCAGCTTATTTTCTATATACAGATTGGCATTAGGACAGGAGGCCCAATAGGTATTCTTAGACCACTCTACCGCTGCAGTGATATCATCAGCGGTCGTGAGTGTATTGTGTACAAATAGGTTTCTTTTCTTTGGATCCATATGTGCCAATACATAATAGATTGACCCTTTGCCTATGGGATCAAAATGATCTAAGGTCAGTCCAAATCCTTTAAAGAATCCTTTGAATCCACCAGAACCATCCTGAAACATTTGCAACTCATCTAATGTCTCAGAATTATGTATACTAATCGTTCTACTGTCAGGATTGGCCTTATTGATAAAATCAAAAAGTGCTGGGGTCACTGAATATGGCGCATGAGGTACAAAGCTCTTCTTATTTCCATTATCTCCTGCCTGTGCAGTAAAGACAGCCCGATTATTTTCTATGGTCTCCTCTGTCATAAATGGCTGCATCATATCAAACATCTCTACAAATGTATAATAGCTGATAGGAGACCTAGATTTCTGAACGGCGGTATCTGCCTTGTTGGAAATATCTCCAACTGCCTGTATGCCAGTTTCCCACATGTATCGATCCTGTTTTTCTATATGCTCCAGGATTATTTCTTCTTCGAATTCTCTTTGCTGTACTACAGTCTGAATAAATGGAATCAGCTTGGTCCCTGTCGGACAAATGCCCTTCATGTGAGATAACTCCAAGTGACAATGCGTATTAACCATTCCTGGCATAATCACACCTGTGAAATGCTCTACATCTGCAGACGGCAATTCATCTCTTGTCTTGATGTCTTGAATAAGGCCATTATCATCTAGAACGATTACACCATTAGCAATAGGTTCGGAGACAATGGGCAGGATATAGTCTGCAGAATAATATTTCATAATTAAATCGAACTTGAGGTCAGCAGGAATAAAGATTACAAATCATGGGCAATAACCCCACTCCTCAATCTAGGTAAAAACCAGGTACTCTTAGGCGGCAGAGTCTCTCCACTATCCGCTAAAGCTGTTAGTTCTTTGACAGATACAGGATAGATACAAAACCCAATCCCTTTGCCCATCTTCCTTACAGCATTCTCTATCTTACCCAGAGGTTGTGTACCGCCGAAGTAGCTGATACGTGTATCCACTCTGACATCTTTAATACCCAAAATGGTTCCGAATATGTGTTTGTTGAGAAGAGCACTATCCAAAAGGATTTTCTTTTTCCCACCTGGCAAATATGCCGCTCTCCATTTCAGACGATACCAGTTTCCGTCTATATAGGTTGTAACGTGGTGTTTCTTTTTAGGCTTTTGAGGACCATCTATAGGCGTGATATCAAAGTACTTAGACAACCCCACAATAAACTCAGGAATTGACATTATCTCATTGATATCTACTGCCCGATTATAATCACATATCCTAAGTTCTTCAAAGGGAAAATAAGCAGTGTAGAACAACTTAAATCTCTGCGCATCTTTACCCAGTTCTTTACTCTGACTCAACAGCTTGATCGTTGTGCTTCTATGATGTCCGTCGCCAATGTAGGCCTTCTTAATTTTTGAAAATGCTTTGACTAAACCACTAACCGTATTCTCGTCTTTGATCTGCCAGACAGTATGTACTTCATCTTCTGCTTTGAAAGGAATGTTGAGTAGCGGTTTTTCCTTAGTAACAGCATGGACAATTTTCTTAATCTGAGAATTGCTTTTATACCCTAACAAAACAGGCTTTACCAAGGCATTCCTCTGGATGATGAGATGCATCATTTGCTGCTCCTTTGCAGCTAATGTTTTTTCATGCTTCATCACATTGCGTTTGGACATCTCCTTGACATCCGTCAGTGTGAGTATACCGACATGCGAGCGGTCTCCATTCTTGATACGGTAAACAAACAGAGATTCTTTACCTAATTCCTTGTAGAAATTATTCTGTTTGTACTCTCTGTATTGATGTTTAATGCTGGAAAAGAAGGACTTGGGAGAAGTGATTAATTCTCCCTTTGGATATGAGGCCTTGAATGGATAGATCTTCATCTTATTATAAAATCAATTGTATAAGTCATTATAATAGCGAATATATACAATGGATACTCTAATATTGTTTTATGACCTATTATACTTAGCTATCACCGAACTTCTTCCTTGCATATTCTTGAAGATCAACAACCTGATCTGATTCATCTACTATTTCTTGTCCGAGTAAGGTTTCGAATACGTCTTCCATAGTAACCAGCCCGACAACGCTGCCAAATTCGTCCTGTACCACTGAAAGATGTTGTTTCTTATTGGTAAGGTCTTTAAACAGGCTCGGCAAAGGCGTATTGTCTTTGATATTATTGGCTTCAAGCATAAGGTCTTTAATCTTAGTATCAGCTCCTTTTTCTACCATACAAGCTAGTATGTCATCCTTAAGTACGACACCAGTTATCTTATCTCGATTGTTCTCTGCATATACCGGTATTCTTGAGTAGATCTTGCTAGGATTAGACTTTATAAATTCATCCACTGTCATGTCCTCTGAGACCATAAAGGCTACAGTACGTGGTGTCATAATATCTCTGACAGACATCTTTTCAAAGTTGAGAAGATTACTGATGATCTCTGATTCTTCCTGAGCTATGGCACCGCTGGATGCACCTACTTGAGTCATCGCCGCAAAATCCGCTCTACTAAGCACTGATTTGCTTTTGTCCTTTTTCAAAAATTTCGTCGTCAACTGACAGAGCCATACCAGTGGAGCTAATATGGTTATTAGCAACTTTAAAGTCCTGGTTGTAAATGGCGCCAGACTCTTCCAGTTATTTGCACCTAAGGTTTTGGGTATAATCTCAGAGAGGATTAATATGAGTAAAGTCATCGCGACTGGTGTCACCACCGTTGCCAGAATGTTTGTCCCCCATAATGCTGTTGCTGCTGCACCGACACCGATAGCACCTGCTGTATGCGCCACCGTATTAAGGGTCAATATAGCAGATAAAGGTTTGTCTATATCCTTTTTGTATTCTTCTAGTAATCTACCTGTAGGCGTCCCTGATTGCACCTGCTGAGTGACATAGGACGGTGTTATACTAAGTAGTACAGCTTCCAGAACTGAACACAAAAAAGAGAAAGCTATTGAGATCGAAAACCAGAAAATCAGTAAACCCACGTGTTAAAATATTGATTATGTGACAAATCTAGATATAAGATATTCTAATATGAAGGGTTTTAAGCTTTATTCTTAGTTTGGCGATGTCTTGTGAGATAGAATACAATACAGGCAGATAAGCCTGCTTTTACCAATGCCATAGGCCAATAGGGATAGAATCCATACTGTAGAGCCTTACTCCAATCAAACTTATAGGTTAGCATGGCCAAGCCAAATAGAAATAAAATCAGCGTTGCTAATAGCATAATAAGAATATGCTTCCCGAATGAATCCTTAGATTTTATCGCCTGAGAGATATACACGCCAGAAAACAAAAATCCAATCAAAAAACCACCTGATGGTCCCAGTAGCTTTTCCAATCCGCTACTCCCTCCAGCAAATATTGGCAAACCAAGGGTGCCTAATATCAAATAACTGAAAATTATCGCTAAAAAGGTTCTGGTACCCACCAATCCAGCAACAACAAATACAGCCAAACTCTGAGCTGTGAATGGTATAATCAGCGCTGACAACCTCACATCAAAAGAAATATACGATGAGGCTATAATGGCTCCTAACCCAAGTACATATAAAATTATCTTATTCTCCATCTGGCGAAATAGAGAAGGCTTGGCTGGTCGCATTATTATTGGCCACTATGAGCAACGGATTCTTTTGAGTCTTAATAAGTCCCAGTGCTCTAACATCATGTGGGGCAAAAAAACCAGATTCTGCATAAGTGATTACTTCGAATTGTCTATCTCCTAGGTTTTTAAGGACCAAGCCTGTACCACTATCAGCACGTGGTGTCTCCACTTCAGATACATACCAATTGCCTGCTAATATGATGTCTAATAGTCCATCCTTATTGTAATCAAGCACCTCAAAATCCTGTACAGGTGCCCACTGCGCCTTATAAGGCAAAGGTTGATGCACCAGAGCACCGCCGTCATTCCAAAGAATGGCAGAACTAAAGGTATTAGCTATTAGATGAGTGGCGTTATCCAAGGCATCTCCATATACCTCATAGACATCCGAACTTCCAAACTCCTCGTATGATCCTATTTGCTTCTTAAGATCTGGAATTTGTTCACTTGAGCATTGGAAGCCTCTAACTGGGAATAGCTTATCATCATTATAATAACTTACCACAATATCTTGCACGCCACTATTATCAAAATCCCCAGCAAATAATTCAAAAGGTCTTTCTTTACTGGCTTCATATTTATAATTCTCACCCAAATTTCCTACCAGATAATCATCATCACCATCGTTGTCAAGATCTACAGCCTTCACTACATTCCACCAACCTGTTAGGGTCTCATCCAAATAAGTTTTTCTTTTTAGATGGCCATCAACGTTTTCATAAGTCAATACATCCGTCCACTCTCCTACCATTAGTAAATCCAAATCATCATCACCATCAATATCAGACCAAATGGCATCACTGATCATCCCTGCTTTTTGAAGCTCAGGTGCCAGTGAAGGTGTCACATCTGTATACTTACCTCCGTTGTTCTGAAGGAGGAAACTAGCTGGGCTATTGGGGTATTTTCCGGGCACTAATCGGCCACCTATTATAATATCCTGATCACCATCACCATCATAATCTGCAGCTGCTACACAGCCACCACTTTCATTGATCGTGGGCAAATCTTCTTTTGAAAATTTGCCTGTTCCATCATTGATGTAAAGTCTGTCCTGCTGCAAGTCTGGCTGATCCACAAACTCGTAGCTCCCGCTGACTACATACAAGTCAAGGTCTCTATCATTATCTGCATCAAAGAAAGTGGCATCCACATCTTCATACTTTTGATCACTGACGAACTGGCTGCTTGGGCCTCCAGTAAATCGACCATTTTGTTGTTGGATTTTGATTGCCCCAGAATATCCTTGGGCACCACCAATGAAAACATCTTCTAGGCCATCACCATTGACATCTCCTATAGCGAGTGCAGGGCCCAACTGCGATAACTTATGCGGAAGCAAAACTTGTATCTGATAGTCATCGTAGATATTTTCTTGGTGCTTATACGAAATTCTCTTGGAGACGTCATGCATCATAGGAGATGGCTGAGTCGCAAGAGACGAGTTGGGCTCTTGTCGAGAATACTTTACAGTTATACTATTACCATTTATATCCGATATTTCTTGAGTCCGTCCATCTGGCCATTGCACATGGAGAGAGGTAATCTTTTCTTCTGTTGCTAAACCAAAATGGACATAGGGTTCGCATGAGGATTGGAATCCCCGTGTCGTATGAAATTCCTTGAAGTATTCTCTCTTACTCGTCTTTAATGTCAGCTTAGAATTAAGGCCCTTGTTATTGAGTGGTGGTCCATCAAGGTTCACCCTCAAATAATTTTGATTGTTGGTATTGTTCTTCAAGATAGTAGCTGGGTCATTGATATTATTAACTACTACATCAAGATCACCGTCTCCATCTAGATCGCCAATAGCCATCCCATTAGAAAATCCTGAAAAATCAAATCCCCATTCGTGAGATACTTTAGAAAACTTAAGGTCTCCATCATTTCTAAATGCATAATTAGGCAGACGTGTACTCTTCAATAATGAATAGGCCTGATCAAAAGTGAGTCTGTTTTGATGCTTAGCCGCTAACTCATTAGATTTTTTTGAGAAGTCCTTGTCTTGTGTATCCTTCAGCCAGCCATTAGCTATAAGTAAATCCTCATCACCATCTTGGTCATAATCTGCAAAGAGACAAGCCCAACTCCAATCTGATTGGTCTATTCCTGAATAATGGGCCACATCAGAAAAATAGCCTTTACCGTTGTTGATTTGCAAAGCGTTACGCATGTATTGATAATGCATCCCATTGTTGACCATATCTGAAAATCGGCGCACATCCATGGGGGCCATATTGGTTTTTTGGCGCTGGTTATCTTCAGCTAACATCTCTCCAGTAAAAAGATCTAATTTCTTATCCCCATTGAGATCTGCAAAGTCAGCACCCATCGCAAAGTAAGAGACATGAGGGAAATACGTTTGTAGAGATTCCTTAAAGGTGCCATCGCCCTGATTCACATAATACTGGTCTCTGGGCTGAAAATCACTGGTCACATAGATATCTACCCATCCATCATCATTGAGATCTGCTGTCAATACGCCAAGACCATAGGTATAGTTGAGTATCCCTGCTTCTTTGGACACATCAGAGAAAGTACCGTTGCCATTATTTCTATAAAGTCGATCTGATTCTTTTTGATTAGGATTACTGACATTTCGGATCATGTTGCTCATTGGCTGCTTAAAGTCCTTCGGATGACTAGAAAGAAACATGTCCAAATCACCGTCTTTATCATAATCAAAGAAGCTGCTCTGAATTGAACGTCCAGAATCCGCCAATCCAAAAGTATTGGCAGCTTCCAGAAACGTATTATCCTTTTTGTTTATAAATAGTAGGTTTGTACGGTCAGAAGGGTTATTGGACCACCCAGCTCTGGAGACATAGATGTCTTGCCACCCGTCTGCATTTATATCTACAAAAGTGATTCCCGTCTTGCACCCTGAGTATTGATCTATACCTGCAGAGGTACTGATATCCTTAAACTTGAAATTACCTTCATTAAGATAGAGCTTATCCTTGCCTGTTGTAGATGTAAAATAAAGGTCTTGGAGACCATCATTATTGATATCAGCAATGCCAGCACCCCCACCATTATAGAGATATACATACTTATAGTAATTCAATTCCTTTGTTTCTACGATGCTATTCGTAAAAGATACGCCAGTTTGTTGACTATCCAGACTTGTAAATACTTGTTGGTTACGCTTACTTGAAGGCTTAGACACTTTATTATCAGTACCACAACCTATGAGGAGTGCAAAAGTGGCTATAAATGCAAGGAAATGTCGACTTCTAATCTTCACTATAGTTTTAATTATCTGAGGAGGCTAAGTTAGTAAAATGGTTTGGTCATATTTAGATCAAAATTGTATGCAACAGACTGATATAGAATCATGTAGATTATTATTTTCACGGTACTTTTATTCGATTCGGACTTAATTTTTAAGAACTATGCTTGGGAAGACTTCAACGAAAATCAACCCCTTTTCTACATCAAGACTCATACCTAGTTATTCATTCCTAGTTAGGTCTACATTCTTATTATTAATTTCTATATCTATATGGTCCTGTCAATCTGATAATTCTGATATAACATCTACAAAATCATCTAAGTCTGTACAGAAATCAGGATTCGAAGAAGTACCTGCTTCTCACTCGGGGCTACATTTTGAAAACAGACTTAAAGATGACCCACTGTCTGATAAAAATGTCCTTTCCTTCCAATACTATTTTAATGGTGCAGGTGTAGGGATAGGAGACTTTAACAATGATGGGCTGCAAGATATTTTCTTCGCAGGCAATGAAGTACCTAATGAATTATATATAAATAAAGGAAATTTCCAATTTGAAAAGCTTGGCACTGAAGCCGGAATCAACCAAAATAAAGTTTGGGCTGCCGGAGTAAGCGTCATTGATATCAACTTAGATGGCTTCTATGATATCTATGTGAGCCAGCAAGGTCCATATGATCCTTCACAAAGAAAAAACCTCTTTTATATTAATAATGGTGATTTGACATTTACAGAGTCTGCTGAAGTAATGGGATTAGCCGATGTCAATTATTCTACACAAGCAGCTTTTTTGGATTATGACAAAGATGGAGATTTGGACTGTTATGTTATGGATGAGTCAAAGTACGCTTATGTCCTGCTCCAAAAAGTATATGAGGATTTGAAAGAGGAAAAAAATATGCGTGCAGCGAGTGGCAGATTGTATGAGAATGTAGGGAATCTGAAATTTAAGGATGTCACCAAAGAAGCAGGTGTACTTAACTACGGCTATGGTTTAGGGTTAGCTGTCAGTGACTTTAATAATGATAACTGGCCAGATATCTTAGTGGTCAATGACTATACTGTACCGGACTTCCTTTATATCAATCAAAAGGATGGCACATTTAAAGAGAAGGTAAAGGATTACACGCGTCAGATTTCTTACTTCGGTATGGGTTGCGATGTGGCCGATATTAATAACGATGGGCTCGTGGATATAGGTGTAGTAGATATGGCAGCAGAAGACCATTTTAGAGACAAAACCCTAATGGCTGGCATGGACACAGATCTCTTCAAATATTATTTCTATCAATTAGGCTATCAACATCAATATATGTTCAATAGCCTTCAACTGAACAATGGTAATAATACTTTCTCCAATATAGCCGCTATGGCTGGCGTATTGAAATCTGACTGGAGTTGGTCTGCCATATTTAATGATTTTAATCTGGATGGTCATAAGGACTATTATGTCACTAACGGATATCGCAGATATTCTCGAGATAACGATTTTAGAATAAAGATCCGAGAGATAAGAGATGCCAACAATAATTCGGTACCTATGTCAATGCGTGAAGAGGTATACAGAATGATGCCAGAGGTAAAGCTTAAAAACAAACTGTATATCAATGATGGCAACCTTCACTTTAATGAGGAAGACTCGCACTTCACCCATCCTAATATTGAAACTTACTCATATGGAGCGGCAACAGCTGATTTTGATAATGATGGCGACATGGATATCATTATCAACAATGTAGATCAGCCTGCCTTACTCCTCAAAAACACTGCTGCTAATCAATCAGGAAATAATTATATTCAAATTTCTCTTAATGAAAATAATCCTGCAAAAAAACTGGGTAGTAAAATTACTATCACCACTAAAGACGGGGAGCAATTTCAAGAATATTTCTTTGTGAGAGGATATGAATCTACAATGCAAGAAATATTATCATTTGGACTTGGTGAAGCGACTACTGTAGATAGGATTGAAATTGTCTGGCCAGATGGAAACATGCAAGTGGCAACTAATGTAGAGGTAAATCAACACCTTAGGATTGATTATAAACCCAGTGGCAAAAAACCAAAAAAAGAAAAATCAAATAAACTTATCCAAGAAATTACTTCCAAAGAAAAAGGTGTTGACTACAAACATCTTGAAAACAATTTTGACGATTTCGAAAAGGAAATACTTCTACCTCAAAAACAATCATGCTTTGGTCCGGCTCTCGCTACTGCTGATGTCAATGGAGATGGTCTAGAGGATATGTATGTTGGTGGTGCTAAAGGACAAGCTGGCACATTGTATTTGCAACAGCCCGATGGACAATTTACTCAATCTCCAAGACAACCTTGGCAACAAGAAGCGCAGAGTGAGGATGTAGACGCCATATTTGTAGACCCAGATCAAAATGGCAGCATGGACCTTATTATCCTTAGTGGTGGTAGTGGAGATTTTGTAGGTAATGAATTTTGGCTGTCAGACAGATTCTATGCAAATAATGGAAAAGGCGAATTCTTTAGAATAGCTAATGTTATAGAAGGAATGACGACTGCATCCTATGCCATAGTCGCTGAGAATATTGATGACGACCCCGAAAAAGAAATTATGATTCTGGGTGCTGCTGTTCCTGGCCAATACCCCAAAGTTGAAAAAACAATCATATACGATTATCAGAAAAACAGGTATGTAGATATCACAGATCAGTTGGTACCTCAACTCAATGATAAGAAAGGGCTGATCAGAGATGTCATTTGGACCGACATCAATGGAGATGGAAGGAAAGATTTAATTACTGCTGGTGAATGGCAAAACATTGAAGTCTACACCTTTGAAGGCAGTCAATATAAAAGATCATCTACAAGTTGGGGAACAACCGATAAAGAAGGCTGGTGGCGCTCTATCACTGCCGCTGATCTTGATAATGATGGAGACATGGATTTAATAGCCGGCAATGTGGGAAAGAATTTCAAACAGAAAGCTTCTGCAGACCATCCCCTATACTTATTCTCTAATGACTTTGATGGCAATGGCACATTGGATTGTGTATTAGCCAAAGATTATAACAATAAGATAGTTCCAGCACGGGGTAGAGAATGTAGTAGCGAACAAATGCCATTCATATCTGAAAAATTTAAAACCTATAATGACTTTGCCTCTGCTAGTGTGGTTGACATTCTTGGTAAGGAAAAGATGGAAGAAGGTATATCATTGAAAGCTGTAGATTTTGGATCATACCTACTATGGAATGAAGGTGGTAAATTCAAATATGAAAAATTACCTGCCCTTGCACAAATTTCTCCTATCAATGATTGTATCGCTGAGGACTTCAACAAAGATGGACTTTTGGATATCATGATTGTGGGTAATGATTATAATACTGAATATGAAACCCCAAGATTAGATGCTGGAAATGGCTTGGTTCTAATTAATGAAAACAAAAAATTCAACCCACTTACAGTCAATGAATCTGGTTTTTATTGCCCAGGTGATGCCAAAAAAATTAGAGAAATTAAGATAGGTGGTCAGCAACACTTATTGGTCGCCGTAAATAATTCTCCTCTTCAGTTTTTTAAGAACTCGAATTAATGAACTTGAAACTTATTACTCCCATTGCCTGCATCCTTTTGCTTCAAGGATGCTCAACTGATGATAACAATTCTAGCCTACCTTCATCTGGAGGTCCTGTTATTAAAGGATTTAATAACATAACCAAATCGTCTGGATTTGACTTTCAAAATATGCTGGACGAGGACATATTGAAAAATCCCTTTAACTACATCAATGCCCATACAGGTGGCGGTGTTGCAATAGGTGATATCAATAACGACAATCTTCCAGACATCTATATGGCTGGAAACATGTCTTCATCTAAGTTATTCCTTAACAAAGGTAACATGGAGTTCGAAGACATTACCATATCATCCAAGACAGGCACCCAAGGATGGAGCTCTGGAGTGACCATGGCCGATGTCAACCAAGATGGTTGGTTAGATATATACGTCTGCAGATCCTATCATGATCAACCTACAGTTAGAACCAATCTACTTTTTATCAATAACGGTGATAATACGTTTACAGAAAGTGCATCCAAACTTGGGATAAACGACGAAAACTATAGCATAGGTGCTTCATTCTTAGATTATGACTTAGATGGAGACTTAGACCTCGTTGTAGCTAATCATCCAAGATTTAGACTACTCCCGCTAAAGACACATTATGAATACTGGAAAAATCCCGTACTCAAATTTTCTAATAGGCTTTTTAGAAATGATGGCAATTCTTTTACAGATGTCACTGCAGCATCTGGCATTTTGTCTTATGGCTTTAGTTTGGCTGTTTCCACCTCAGATTTTAACAATGACAATTACCCAGATATTTTTATCACAGTAGATCATGATGAGCCAGATTTAATTTTTAAGAATAACAAGGATGGTACTTTCTCTAATATTCTAAACTCAGCTACAAATTCCAGTTCATTAAGCTCTATGGGTATAGATGCAGGAGATTTGAATAATGACAATTACCCTGACTTTGTAGTGGCAGAGATGCTTAGTCAAGATCATTACAGGGAGAAAGTGAGTATGAGTATGCAGAGTGTTGACAGGTTTAATTACATGGTAGACACACTGGGTTATAAGTATTATCAGATGCATAACTTTCTGTATGCCAATAATGGGAATAATACCTTTAGTGACTTATCTCAGCTAACTGGTGTCCATAAATCAGATTGGAGTTGGTCTTGTCTATTTATGGATTACGACAACAATGGAGCGCAGGATATCTTCTTTTCCAATGGCGTATACAGAAATATATTTCATAAAGACAAAAAAGCAGTACTTGACTCTGTTATGATTTCACTCAACGGAAATATGGTTGAGATGAATAAAGCTGCAAAAAATTATTCTAAGAATTGTCCACAAATAAAAATTCCAAATGTACTATTTGAAAACAAAGGCAATTACCAATTCACTGATGTTAAAGCAGAAGTAGGGTTTACAGAAAATACTGTAAGTACTGGTGGTGCATATGGTGATTTAGATAACGATGGTGATCTTGATTTGGTTGTCAATAATATAGGAGATCCATCTTACATCTATGAGAATAATTCAAGCGGAAATAATTATGTGAAGTTCAATCTTGCACTTAATAAAACTCAATCACCAATTGGATCTAAAATATATATAGAACACAATGGAACAACGCAAATGCGAGAGTTATTGACTACTCGAGGATTTTTATCCAGCAGTGATCCAACTATACACTTTGGACTCGGACAAACGACGTCCATTGACCGTGTAAAAATCGTATGGCCAAATGGGAAATCACAAGAAATGCAGAATGTGAATGCCAATCAGACCATCACTGTAAATTATAATAAAGCCAAATTAGTTTCTAAAAATATAGTTTCCAATCAGCCTGTATTCCAAACCAATAATGCTTCCACAATAGGTATAAGATTTCACCATCAAGAAAATCCTTACAATGATTATGACGATCAGGTCTTGTTACCACACAAGCTCTCAGAACAAGGACCATATATGGCTGCTGGAGATATAAATGCTGATGGTTTGGAAGACTTATATATCTGTGGCGCACATAATCAGGCAGGAATATTATATACCCAAAATAATGACAACAGCTTTAAAATAAAACCAACTCAAGATTTTATAAAAGATCGGAAATTTGAAGATGGCGAAGCACAATTTGTAGATGTAGATGGAGATAAAGACATGGACTTGGTTGTCGTGAGTACAGGATATGAGTTTGACCAAGGAGATGAAAAATATTTACCTCGTCTTTATCTCAATGACGGAAAGGGCAATTTCAAAAGGCAAAAAAATGCATTTCCTAACTTTGCGCATAGTAGTGCCTGTATTAGCACTATAGATTTTGACAAAGATGGAGACATAGATATATTTATAGGTGGAAGACTACATCCAAAGCATTATCCCCTACCAGGCACATCAGCACTTATGATCAATGATGGCTCTGGTACGTTCACCAATTCTATCACAGAGTTGTCTGAAGGTCTAGAACATTTTGGTATGATAAAAGATGCTATCTGGACAGATTTTAACGAAGATGGCAATCAAGACCTCGTTGTTGTTGGAGAATGGACATATGTCGGTTTCTTTGAAAATGTCGATGGCAAATTAATTGATAAGTCAGATTCCTATTTTGATACATCCATTAAAGGTTGGTGGAATAAGGTGTCAGTTGCAGATATAGATCACGATGGTACCCAAGATTTAGTTCTGGGTAACTTAGGCTATAATTATAAATATAAAGCGAGCAAAGAAAAACCGTTCACCATCTATGGTAAAGATTTTGATGACAATGGCAACTCAGATATTGTACTGGCGACTTACTATGGAGAAGAGGTATATCCAGTAAGAGGTAAGAGTTGCTCGTCCGAACAAATCCCAAATCTAGGTCAAAAGTTCAAGACCTTTGAAGCTTTTGCTAATGCTGACTTGATAGATGTATATGGTGACGAATTGGATTCAGCGCTAAAATATGAAGCCACAGAATTTGGCAGTATGATACTCTTTAAGGAAACTTCTGGGAAATACAATGAGTCTATCCTACCCGCCTTAGCGCAAGCCTCACCTATTAACGGTATAATTATACGTGACGTAGATAAAGATGCTGACCTTGATATCATAGTCGCAGGCAATCTCTATCAGTCAGAAATAGAAACGGGTAGAGCGGATTCAGGCACTGGTTATATAATAGAAAACTTGGGTAACAGAAATTTCCAAGCCAAACCAGTCCATCAGAGTGGGATAAATCTAAGAGAAGATGTCAAATCATTACACGAAATTAAAGTAGGTAATCAACCCATCATTCTAGCAGGCATCAACAATGGTCCACTTAAAGTTCTGAAAGCTAACTACTGATAATGCGCATTGTTCGCAAATACTTTGACTTGACCATTAGCGTCTGAGACATACAATTTTCCATCAATGAAATATATGTCTCTTGGGTCTTTCATGTTGTTATCTATGGCATACAGTACATCGCCTTGTATATTAAATAAAAACACTTTTCTTTCACTTCTGTCCAATACAAACATTATTTGATTATCTGTTGTCATAGCCGTTGGAGCACTCATCGAACTGTCTGTAATCGACCTTTCGTAATTGCCTTCCAGGTCAATAACCTGAATACGTTTATTCCCCGTATCACTTACTAATATTGAATTACCCAAATAAACCAATGTCGAAGGCGACTCAAATTCCAAGGGACCACTTCCTTGTTCACCTATTGTACTTTGCTTGTCATCCCGACTTACCAATAGTCGATGATTACCCTGATCAACGATCGTAAAATTTTTTATACTTGACCCATCAAAATAGGTTGGATGGCTGAGTGGATAATCAAGTTTAAACTTATATAAAGGACCAGGTCCACGATATACGAAAATAGAATCCTTGTCAGCAATAGGCATAAGCAAACGTGCTACTTGTAAATTAAGATAGGGCACATCACATTCATTCACTATGACTTCCTTGTTCCCTGCGACAGTATTATATTTCAATACAAAATGCTGAGTTACATCAGAAACGAAAATTATTGAGTCGGCATAAGCCGCAACTCCAGATATATCCAGCCCAGTCAAGTTATATGTTCGATCAAGGATCCAATCTTCTTTCCTGGGATACCGCTTGGCATTGTTGAAAGTAGCTATTTCTGGCTCTTGTACCTGACTTTGATTTGCCTTAGTCTTAGTCTCTACTTTTTCCTGTACAGAAACTTTATTGGCTTTGGTTGAGTCAGAAACACACGCTGCAAAAAGCAAAATTACTACCAAGTATAGGATCGCTTTATTTATTATACCTATCATTTGCTAGTGGTGATGATGGTGGTGAGTGTTATTCTTAATTAACGGTATAGGCGTGATCTCTATAGGCTTCATCATTTTTGCTTCAGTAATTAAATAAGACTTATTTGTTTGAATATCTGAGTGTAATTCCTCATACCCTGAAGGCCAAATAACTTTAATCTCTTCAATATTATTTCCTTTTGGAATCCCAATTTCTAATGTTCTTGGATTATTCCCAAAACTTGAGCCACTGGAAATTCTCCTGTGAAGTGACCTACCACTCTCCAATATTACTTCAACTCTGGCCCCCATTGCCATCTTATTACTTTTCCCTCCCTCTAACTTTAATTTGAGAAAATCATTTCCATATCCAGGATTCTCAAACAATGCATTGAAAAACCGATCTCCTTCATAAGCACCACCCATGACAGCATATATATCCTGATCCCCATCATTATCCAAATCTGCAAAACTGACACCATGTCCTTTTTGCAGATGACCTAAGCCCGCTTGTGTTGTTACCTCTCTAAATTTCTGTCCACTATCATTCAAAAATGCTCTATTAGGTATCACTGCTTTTAAATCCGGTTCTCCCGTACCCAAGTAAATATCCAGAAAACCATCATTATCTATATCGCCATAACTGCTTCCCATCGTAAAACATACTTTATCCAACTGTACTTTCAAAGTAACATCTTCAAAATGACCACCCCCTTGGTTCTTATATAATCTGGGATATTCAGAATTATGTGGCAAATCTGTAAGCTCATTGAGATACTCTGCTGCCAAATTATTATAGTAGTTGGATGGGTAGCTTGCAACAAAGAGATCTTCCAGACCATCATTATCATAATCAAAAAACCAAGTGGCAAAACTTAATAACGGTAATTCTATACCTGCTATTGAAGAAATATCTGAAAAGGAAAAAATACTCTCGGGCCCTACACTACTATCATTTCTGTAAAGTTTATTTTGTCCTCCCATTACTGACACAAACAAATCTTGGTCACCATCATTGTCTATATCTGTAGCCGAAACCCCTTTTACAAACGCTGTTATATTCAACCCAATCGAATCACTTACTTCATCAAAGTGGCCATTACCATCATTGAGAAATAGTTCACTCTTTTGAGGATTGTTTGGGTCAAGTGATTCATTACCTATAAAAATATCCAGATGACCGTCATTATTAAAGTCTGCCCAGGCAGCAGTCTGAGTCGAATTTTCAGAATAGATGCCAGATTCAATAGTTACATCTGAGAAGGTGTTATCCCCATTGTTTCTTATTAACGAATTAGGATATTTACCAGGTCTTATCCATGCCCCTCTTAATATTATAAAATCCAAGTCTCCATCGTTGTCGTAATCTGCAGGTTCTATATTAAGCCCTCCAGTGATGCCCTTCAATCCAGACTGTACATGATGCTCTTGGTATCCTCCTTTTCCATCAGCTACATAATACGCTATATCATCATTCAAACTCCAAGACGAAACTATAATGTCATATATACCATCTCCACTAAAATCATCGATGATTACACCTCCTGACAATTCTCCATGATCTATCCCCACGGAAGATCCTACATTGATAAGTGGCTGATTGAGCATGTCATCTTCTTTCATGGTTAACGGTACAAGATAATCATCAGGTACACCTTGAGGGTATTGTCCCAGTGTCATGTATGCCACATTCAATAAATACACAAAATTGGGGTCTCGTTTTATTTCCAATATATCCTGGATATCCTTTATGGCGTTAGCGCTACCCGCAGTTAATTGGTGAACAGCTTGTTCTTGGAGTGGAAGAATACAAGATGATTCATTATGATTATCCCTACAATTATCTAACTCACCTTTTCTGAAATTGGCAATCGCTCTTAATCCTTTTAAGTCAAATGTTAATTTATATTTAGTATCAAATTGTATATTGCTAAGCTCAGCCTCAACTTCATCCAATATAGAAATTGCTTTTTCGTTAAGTCCAGCATTAATAAATTCAAACGAAGATCTTAGCCTCAACTTCGTTCGCTTAAACATATCATTGGTATTGGACTGTTGTAAGAAAAATTCAGCCCTTCGCCTATTAGAAAAAGTATTCTTCTGAGGGGAAATAGAATTGTATATACTTTGAAGCTTATTCGCCATATCAATAGTGGCGGCGTCCTGCTTTGCTGCTACCTCACTCGAATGGTCTTGACTTGATTCTTGTCCACATCCACAAACGAGTGCCAGTGCAAAAATCCAAATCACATAGACTGCAAATAATCTTATTTTGTTCAATAAAACCAGCATCTACTCTAAGGCTGCTCTATATAATCACTAAAAGCATTACGCAATCTCTCATCTGTTGTACTATTAACAATCTGAGTCATGTATTGCTCTAGCGTTGACTTAGCACTCATTGCCTGCTTATCTGTCTCATCCGCTTTAGCTAATCCATCTGAGAGAGACTTTATAAGATTTGTTGCAGCATATTTTTTAAAGTAGGTATTGCTATCTTCTGTAGCTATCTTCTTAAGCACACCGCTCGTTTCTACTTTCATTTCTGGGCTAGCTACTTTAGCCAATTTGCCATATTGAGACATAAAGTTGAAGAACGAATACAAATTGACATTATTGACATTCTGCTCAAAGAAGTCAAGATATTGGGAATCTTTAGAAGAAGCGAATATCTCAGCCAAATTGCTTATTAGTGGTTTGTAATATTCGTTACCCATTATCTTCTTAGCATATTCTAAACCGTCAATTGGGTTAGACTTATTAACAATATTTAAGGCTGTACCTATGACCCTATATGATTCGTCAGAAGATATAAGTGACTTTGCTAACTCTACATCTTTTACTTTCTTCAATGCAGCAACCCTTACCATCGAGCTTTCATCTCCTTTAGCTAAGGATCTGAGTTTAGCTGCATCTACATTAGCATCCAACCCTGCAATACCCATCAAGCGAATATCTGATGAAGGATTACTTATGGCATCTTGGACCAATTCTTTTACAATAGGTTTTCCTTTTAATTTTGAGAGGGCTGTATATTTATCTTCATACTCTGAAGATAAATTATACAAATTGATATAGTCTCTATCAGAACGCTTCTCATTGGCCGTCATTAATATATCATGTGCACCATCTAGCACTACTACTACTGGAAGTTCTTCTCCTTCTATCGGAATTTCAAATTGTTGCTCTCTTTGATCTAACCACAAATCAGCTACTTCTTTCTTTCCAGATTGATAGTACATCATGGCTTTGAAAGGAATCTGGAATATAGGTACGTTGTCTTCAATATCTTGAGTTTGAGTAACATCTATGAAGACACTATTAACTTCATTGTCTACCTGATATGATATGTCTAACTGAGGATGACCTTTATCGTAAAACCACTGATTAAAAAACCAGTTAAGATCCTGACCAACCACATCTTCGAAAACCAACCTTAATTCATGTGCTTCTACATCAGAATACTCATGCTGAGTCAAATATCTATTGAGTGCAGTAAAAAAAGCATCATCACCCAAATAACTCCTAAGCATATGCACAATTAGACCACCCTTGTTATAACTATGCCCATCGAACATATCTTCTTTATCATTGAACTCAAAATTTATGAGATCATGAGTACCTCCTCTATCTGCAGTTACTACATATCCATTGAGGTCTTGCAGCCTCTTTCTTTCTGCCGCTTCATGTCCATACTTATATTCTTGCCATAGAAATTCACTATACGTTGCAAAGCCTTCATTAAGTGTCAGATTAGACCAGCTCTCACAGGTTACCAAATCTCCAAACCAATGGTGAAACATCTCGTGAGCAACAATATCATCATTATTACTATCTAATAATTCTCTAGAAGTCTTTTGCACAAATTCTCCAAACACAACAGCCCCAGTATTCTCCATTGCACCTGACACATAATCTCTACAAATTATCTGAGCATACTTATCCCAAGGATACTTATAATCCAAAATGTCAGAGAAGAAGGTCAGCATCTCAGGTGTATGATTAAATATTTTTTCGGCGTGTTCTTTATATTCCGGTTCTACATAATAGAGAAGCTCCTTTCCTTCCCACTCTCCTTTCACTACTGCATATTCTCCTATCCCCAGCATAAATAGATAGGGTGCATGCGGCTGCTCTTGTTTCCAATGATCAGTTCTTGTACCATCACTGTTCTTTTTGGAACTAACCAGTAATCCATTGGAAAGTGTTTGGAATTTGTCCGCTACAGTAATCATCACCTCTTGAGAACATCTTTCATTTGGCTTATCTATTGTTGGGAACCATCGGCTACTGTTTTCTGTCTCACCTTGTGTCCAAATTTGTTGAGGTTTGAATTTGTTCTTGCTTTCTGGATTGATGAAGAATAATCCTTTGTCAGAACCTATGGCTTGACTGCCTGATGAAGGTCCTTCATTTGGCTTAGCTGTATAGTTTATATTGACTACAAATTTGTCATCTCTGGTATAAATCTTATCCAGATATATTTTCAATTTAGCTGAGTCATAATCATATTGAAGTGGCTTACCATTCAGCTTGATAGAATGAATATCAAATCCTTTTGCATCAAGTGTAAGCTCATTTGTTTCATAGAATAGTGGAGACAAGGTGAGTTCTGCCTGACCAAGTACATGTTGCTTTAACCAATCGAATGATACCTCCAGTTTGGTATGAATTAAATCATGCGTTCTTGTAGCAGATGATCTATATAAATCTATAGTCTGAGGTACAGGATCTTGTGCAGGTGCTGTTACGACTAAGGTATCTAACATTTGCTCGTCAATGATAACCTCAGGAATTGTAGCTAATTCATTAGTGGTCTTACATGCTCCTAAAAATAAAAACAGCAGGCATACCGCGGAAACTCTAACCTTTTTCATATTCTCTTAATTCAGGCTTACAAATATAACTCTATATGTAGACGTTTTACCCAATAATAAAAGTCACTTCTAAACTTATAATACCAGTACATAATTAGCAGTTTTGGCTTGGGGACTACAAATGGTTTCTTACCTTTAGATTATTACTTTCAATATGTTTTTGAAAACCTATTGTCTGAACTTCGATAAACTAACATGCGTACTGGATTTGTTCTATTCTCTATACTGTTATTAGGCTCAATTGCTGCTGTATCATACTTCTTTAGCTGGCATTTATTGTGGGTACTACTTCTTGTAGTCCCAATATTATTGATTGGGTTTATTGATTTCTTTCAGACCAAATCAGCGATCAAGAGAAATTTCCCAGTATTAGGTCGATCACGTTTTATTGCAGAGTGGCTAAGGCCAAAGCTTTACCAATACTTTATAGAACCAGATACAGATGGCCGACCGTTTTCGAGATTAAAGAGAAATATTATATACCAACGAGCCAAAGGTATCAACGATACCACCCCTTTTGGCACTCAGCGCAATGTATATGATGAAGGCTATGAATGGATGAATCATAGCATCAATCCTCTTGACTCGAATAAGATGGACCCTCATCCAAGAGTCATGATCGGTGGACCAAACTGCAAACAACCTTATAGTTGTAGCTTATTCAATGTCTCTGCGATGAGTTTTGGGTCTTTGAGTAAGAATGCGATTATGGCACTCAATGGTGGTGCCGCTATTGGACATTTCGCTCATAATACTGGCGAAGGTGGTATATCACCTTATCATGACGAGTTTAACGGGGATCTTATCTATCAGATTGGTACAGGTTATTTCGGCTGTCGATCTCAGGATGGTAACTTCGATGATGACCTTTATCGTCAAAGATGTGCTGCTGACAATGTCAAAATGATAGAGATTAAGCTGTCTCAAGGGGCAAAACCAGGACATGGGGGTATACTTCCCGCCAAGAAAGCAACCTTAGAAATTGCTAAAATTAGAAACATAGAACCCCATAAAGCAGTCCACTCTCCTCCTTTTCACAAGGCATTTTCGACGCCTACAGGTCTTTTGCAATTTATCAAAAAATGCCAGGATCTATCTGGAGGTAAGCCAGTCGGATTCAAATTATGTGTCGGTCATAAGAGTGAATTCCTTGCCATTTGTAAAGCGATGATAGAGACAGGTATTACGCCTGATTTCATTAGTGTGGATGGAGGAGAAGGTGGTACAGGCGCAGCACCGCTGGAATTCAGCGACTCGGTGGGTATGCCAGCAAAGGAAGGTTTGGCCTTTGTATATAATGCATTGGTCGGCTTCAATCTTAAAAAGAAGATATCTATCCTATATGCAGGAAAAATTGCCTCTGGGTTTGACATATTCAAAGCCATGTGCTTGGGTGCAGATGCCTGCTATAGTGCTCGTGCTATGATGATGGCAGTAGGTTGTATCCAGGCTCTAGAATGCAACCACAATACTTGCCCCACTGGTGTAGCCACACAAGATCCATCACTTGTGAAGGGCTTAGTTGTTTCTGACAAAAAGCATAGAGTGGCTAATTATCACAAAGAAACATTGATCTCCTTTGTAGAATTATTGGCTGCCGCAGGCCTCGATCATTCTGACAAGCTGAACAGATTGCACGTATATCAGCGTATAGACCAGCATATATCTATGAGCTATTATAAGCTATATCCTTATATCCCTGAAGGGTGCTTACTCAACTCAGAATCCTTTCCGGAGGAATGGAATGAATATATGGCTCTTGCAGACCCCTCTAGTTTTATGCCCAAATTTGATGTGGTATTTATAGAAGAAGACTAGAATAAGGTGTAATGGGAGTAATCCGTTTAGCTTATCGGTGTCTGAGGTAATAAATAGTACCAAACAAATCCTAAAAAGCATTCTCTCCCTTGGTCTGTAGTTAGCTGAGCTCCTTAAAACAACCGCACCCTTAACTTTTGTACTCCTCAACTGTCAACTATTTGTCATTTTTTGGTCCAATTTCCCAAATTGTAGTGCCTGTGTATAAAAGTCTAGAATTCCTGTAGTAGTACATTTCAAAGGTAGTCTCTTGATTTCCTGTCTTATAAGTACAAAACGCAGTTATCATGAAAAATCTAATTACAAT
>CAZPUF010000004.1:0-38577 GCA_964589705.1 uncultured Saprospiraceae bacterium
GATTATTGCAGCCATAAAACCGCCTGATTTTGGGATACCTATACCTAACCCTCATTGTAGGAATATTGTCGCTAACGCCAAAAGAGAATTCGACCGTAGACGCGTTGGATTATATAGCGACTTATAAAGATTTGGCCATTGCTGAGATGTATCGTACTGGAGTACCTGCTTCTATCAAAATGGCACAGGCACTCCACGAGTCCAATCTGGGCAAAAGCGATTTAGCGATACATGCCAATAATCACTTCGGTATCAAATGCAAAAAGTATTGGAAAGGAGGCACTTTTTATCATAAAGACGACGATTTTGATGAGAATGGGCAGCTAATTGATTCTTGCTTTAGATCTTACGGTATATCGTCAGATTCATGGGTAGACCATTCTAATTTTCTAAGAAACCGAAGTAATTACGTACATCTCTTCCTTCTAGACAGAACTAATTATAAGGCCTGGGCCATAGGGTTACAGAAGGCGGGATATGCTACAGATAAGGCCTATGCACAGAAGATTATCAATAAAATAGAGGCTTATGGGCTGGCTGAGTTGGATATGGCTGACAACCCTTTCAAAAAAATAAACGTTATAAAAGCACGTTAACATATTACACTTGACTATACATATTAGTCAAGATGATTATATTTACGGCGTCGAAGCTTGGAGGTAATACGAGCAATAAACCAATCTAGGGAAAGATTTTTTTAGAACCTAAATCTCAACCTTAATCTTGGATTTCCTCTTTTGGCTTCGACGTTTTTTTCAAAGGATCCCTCGAATCCGCTTCCGCTTCCTTCCTGTTTTTATATAAATCTTTAGCTAAGTACAGTGCTTTTCGCATAGATCCTGCATTGGCCTTGTTTTGCCCAGCTATATCATACCCTGTACCATGATCAGGTGAAGTCCTTATTATCGGCAGACCAGCTGTGAAATTAACGCCATCCCCAAAAGACATCAACTTAAATGGAATCAGGCCTTGATCGTGATACATAGCCAATATAGCGTCCACCTTCTTGAAGTCTGAGCCACCGAAAAAGCCATCTGAAGGATATGGCCCAGCTACTAGAACATCATTTCTCTTCGCTTCTTTGATCGCTGGCTCTATAAAATCTGTCTCTTCTGAGCCTATTACACCACCATCTCCCGCATGAGGATTTAGGCCTAGAACAGCTATTGTAGGTCTGCTTTTGCCAAAGTCATGCTTTAGAGATTTGCTAAGCACTTTCAGCTTTCGAATAATCTTTTTCTTATCCAGATGAGACACTATATCCTTAACAGGTACATGATTAGAGGCTACAGCTATGACTGCAGAGTCTGAGACCATTGTCATAACAACCTCTGGTGAATTGAAGGCTTCTGCCAAATATTCTGTATGTCCTACGTGGTTAAAGCCTGCCAATTCCATAGCTTTCTTGTTGATTGGTCCTGTAACCAATGCATCTATCAAGCCTTCTTTTGCATCCTGTACCGCTCTTTCAATTGCCTTGAGGGCGAATTTTCCACTTTCTTTTGAAGGTTGTCCAATAGTTATGTTGGTTTCTTCAGTCCAACAGTTGATGACATTAATCTTATTATAAGACAGATTTCGCCCATCCTTCACAGACACAAAGGGAAAGTTGGCTTCCTTTACTATGTTTTTATGATAAGACAGTGCCTTGGTACTGCCGTATATTACTGGGATAATATGATTAGAAACACTGGGGTGTGAAAGGGCTTTGATAATCACTTCAGGACCGATGCCATTTATATCTCCTATTGTTATTCCTATCTTAATCTTACTCGCCATAAATCTATTCTATTGCTTTATCAAAAAGTCAAAGATACAGGTATAGTGACAGATAGTATCAATTATCAGTACTTTGGTATCTTATTTAGAGCCGTAGATGAGAGCCAAAAAACAACTTGGACAACATTTCTTACATGACCAGCAGGTTATAACTAGAATACTTGACACCATTAAGGACCACTGTAAGGAACATCACCCGATTATAGAAGTCGGTCCTGGGCAAGGTATATTGACAACTAATTTGGCTTCTCATTACAAAGCCTTTAAGGCCATCGAATTGGACAGAGATATGGTTGCTCTACTCAATCAAAAAATAAGCCCTGACCAAATTATCCACGCAGATTTTCTCAAGGTAGATCTCAATGAGGCATTTGCTTCAGTGCCTTTTAATCTTGTAGGTAACTTTCCCTACAACATTTCTTCTCAGATTATCTTTAAGATGCTGGAGAATGTAGCAATGATACCAGTGATGATAGGCATGTTTCAAAAGGAAGTCGCTGAACGTATCTGTGCCTCGCCTGGATCAAAGAAGAATGGCATTATTAGTATCAGAGCTCAGGCGATGTACGATGCAACAATGCTCTTTGATATAGATCCAACTGCCTTTTCTCCGCCACCCAGAGTGATGTCTTCTATGATAATGCTCACGCGAAAGGAAGACTACAGTTTGCCTTGTGATCCACTAATATTTAAAAACATCATCAAAGTGTCCTTTGGTCAACGGAGGAAAAAATTGCGAAATACACTCAAGTCTTTGCTTATAGACAGCTCTGACCCTATATTCCAGAAGCGCCCTGAGCACCTTGGTGTTGAGGAATTTATTAATATTGCCAATCTGATAAAATCACAAAATCTAGATTCATGAGTCTTGAAAGTAAAATAATGCCAGACCTTAAAGCCGCAATGAAGAGCAAAGACCAAGCCGCCCTCAGAGCCATCCGTGCCATTAAGGCGGCTATCCTTCTAACTAAAACTGATGGTTCAGGAAAAGAACTGGATGAAGCTGGTGAGATTAAAATGGTTCAAAAATTAATCAAGCAACGTCAAGATTCACTTGATATCTTCAATAAGCAGGGCAGGGACGACCTTGCGGTGATAGAAAAAGAAGAGATTGAAGTATTACAGAGATACCTTCCTAAACAACTAAGTGTAGATGAACTGAAGCCAATGATACAGAAGATCATTAGCGATACTGGTGCTGCTGGCATGAAGGACATGGGAAAAGTCATGGGTATGGCCACAAAGCAACTTGCAGGTCAAGCCGATGGTAAGACAGTGTCTGGGCTGGTGAAGGAATTGTTGGGGTAAGCGGATTGGTGCAACGGTGCACGGTACATATGTAATCAGAGCTACAAGTCTCGATCAACGGCAATAAAAGGATTACACCTTACCTTCTCTTTCTTCTCTCTCTAATTTTCTTCTTCTTGTAATCCGAAATTTTGACACCATCGAGCCTGAATTCTACAGGTAATGTATATAACACATTCACAGACCGACCTCGTTGTAGGCCTGGCGACCATTTTATACCGAGGTCACTCATAGTTAGAACGAGGTCCTTTAGTGCTTCTCCACACCGATCACCTGGGTCTCTTACAACGTAGACTTCTCCTATGCTTCCATCATTCCAAACAATAAATTGCACAACTGCTGTTCCTTCAGTCTGGTTATCTCTGGCTTCGTCAGGATAATCCAAGTTCTCGATGATGTAGGCACTAAGTCTTTCTAGGCTGCAATCCATTTTCTCTTTCTCCGATCCTTCTATTTTGTTACAACCTGCAAATTTTGGCATTTCCTCTACGACCTTAAAGATTTCAGGTTCTACTTCCGATTGAGAGGGTGATGGAAGGGTTTCTTGAGCAAAGAGAACTCCTGTGCCTACAATTAAGATCAGTTGTATAATGAATTTCATTCTTATGATTTTATTGATTTTAATTTTCTAACAATGTTTCCTTTACTGGTGAGATACTCCATTGCTGTGGAAATAAATCAAAAATAGAGTCTATTTTAATTTTTGGTGCTTGTTGAATTTGTGACCAATCCAGTTGTCGTATACCCTCTTGAATTGTATCTAAATACTGGGTATCAAACTCATTGCCTTTAAGTGATTCCAATTGTCGCAACAGATCGTAACTACCTCCTGTCATTTGTTCCAACTCAAAATAATTATCCAAATTGATGGCTTCTCTATAAGCATTTATATAATAAACCTTTCCAAAGCCCTCGCCACAATCAGGAAAAATTGTAATGAGGTTTTCTTTTTTGTTAGGTTGTAATTCATCAATAATACTTTTCAATGACCATCTGTCTATATGCTTATATTCTTCTCCATCTACTTTAAGTGATTTGACCAATCCCTCCTCCATATGCAGTTCCACTTCCTTTTCCAGCGAACGTTTTTTAATATGAAAACTGTTGCGATCAGGAATTGTATCAAGGTAGTATTTTATTTCTCCTTCATTGGCAGGACAGTCATCTATCACATAGACATCTAACTTATCCAAATCAAGTGGATTGGATGACCCACTATTTCCTATGACTGATATCATTACAAAGCACAAGACCATGAGGCTGACAACACGTTCTCGTATTCTTGGAAGTTGTATAGGCACCTCCAAGATACGTTTGATTCGATTAGTAAAGGGTTGGTATTTGCCGGTAAGGCCCAGGGCTGGAGAGATGGCCACCTGTCTCAGCTCTTGTAACCTAATTAAGGTCTCAGCATAAGATTTTTTATGTCCTGTCACTTGTACAGCCAAGTCATCACAGCAGGATTCTCGTTCCTCATGTATGATGCGTGAAATGACCCAGATTCCTGGGTGATAATAAAAGAAGGATTCTACTATGGATTGAATGATGTTAATGACAAAATCATGTCTTACTATGTGCGCCAACTCATGAGATAGCACCGCCTCCAACTCTTCTGGTGTCAGATGATTCACCATGCCAATTGGAAACAATATGAGCGGCTTGATAATCCCCGATACCATTGGTGTCTGAATAGCCGCTGAACACCTAACCCCAACTTTACGAGTTATATCAAATTTCTTTCTCAGCTTATTGACTTTGTGTATGACTGATTTTACTTCCTCATGCGCCACGTGCGCCAAATGTGACACATAAGCATATCCGACAACTAATTTTAATAGAGACAAAATTGAGCCAAGTATCCACACTCCAACAATATGAGGGGTATATATACTTAGCCAGTGACTGATTATATCCAACTTATTTGCTGTAGCAACATGACCAAATTCTGACACCATCATTGCAGGTGAAAGCACGACCTCATTAGTTGCTGTACTTTTAAAGTAGTATATACTGAATGTAATTAATGCCAGTAAAACAGTTTGAGCTAATGCGCCTAGTGATACAAGATATCGCAACTGTGCAGAGCGATGCCGCATAAGTCTTAGTACCAGGATTAATATAATAGCTACTAGCGTAACTTGCCATACAGAATGGAGAAGTGTCCAGGCCAGGGTAGTTGATATATCAGATTGAAGTAATGAGTGCATGTGAGAATTATTGGTCAGAAGTTGGTTCGTCCATATCTTTTATCATCTGTTTGAGCTTTTCCAGTTCTTCTGGAGTAGCCTTTTGCTGCCCCAAGGCTTGCATTACAAGCCTCATCGCCGAGCCTCGATACGCTTTTTGGATAAAATTGCTGAGCAGACTTTCCTGCGTGACACTTTCATCTACGGCTGGATGATATATATGTGTTCGGCTACTCGTATCTCTTGTTACTAGACCTTTGTCCGTCATTATTTGCATGATTTTCAAGGTGGTGGTATAGCCCACATCTCTGGTCTCATTGAGAATACCATTGACCAATCGGACCGAAGAGGGACCTTTAGCCCATAGTACCTGAAGGATTTCCAATTCTGCTTCTGTTGGGTAATATTTTTTATTTGTCATGCTTCACTTTTTCTATTATTTCAAGATATACGAAAGAGTACGTATAAACAATATTTTCTACGAAAATTGTCGTATGTTAAGATGACTTTAACGTGTCTTATGGTTTCTAAGGTAAGGTTCCCTAATATTGTTAACTGTGAAGGATAGATACATTCTGGCGGGATTTTCCCTGGTGGTCGTGATACTGGTATTTTGGTCCAGACATCATATCTTCTTTTGGGATACGGTGCAGTTTGCAGGCCGTCATGGAGATTGGTATATTAACAATGGACTCTTTTCTGGTGGTCTGCCCGAGCATCTGGATAGTGGGCATCCTCCTACTTTTGGTATATACCTTGCAACTCTCTACCGAATTTTTGGTCGTCATCTTCCGACTGCCCATTTTGCGATGCTACCATTTCTATTAATCAATCTCTACTATGCATGCAAGTTGGGGAAGTTAGTGCTTGATAACAGATACTGGGTCTATATGTTGGCGATGCTAGTATGTCCTTTTTATCTAGGGCATAGTGTTTTGGTATCCCCAGACCTCCTTCTTGTAACCGGTTTTTTGGCTAGTCTGTATGGAGTCTTGGGTAATCAGAAAAAGTCATTTGTCTTTGGAAGTATTCTGTTGTCTGTGATCAGCATACGAGGAATGATCGTACTATTCTTACTTGGAATGTATGAACTCAGTCGGCGTAAAAGCGCAGAAGGAAATCTACTTCAGAGATTGAGAAAAACAATTTTGATCTATCTCCCCGCAATCATCTTATTTATATTTTTTCAATTATGGCATGCCTGGCAAACCAAGTGGATTGGGTTTCATGAGGACTCCCCTTGGTCGCCTTCTTTTACGTTGGTGCAAGGTAAGACAATGGTATATCATATTGGACTGTACATATGGAGGTTGTTGGATTTTGGAATGATTGTTATTTATTTGGCTATTATCTTTTTCATCAAGCAAACTAGGCAACAACGCTATGCCTTATTGCCTCTGGTATTTATTTTGATACTAGGCTTAGGATTAATTACTGTCCCATTTACAGGTCTTATTAACCACAGATACTATCTTCCAATACAGCTTGTCAGCCTCTTGTGGATGCTACAACTCACACGCAAGATTAATATAGGGATTGTTCTTACTGTGGTAATGCTTATGGCCTTCGGTAACTTGATAATATATCCTGACAAGATAGCGCAGGGCTGGGATTCTACGGCAGCCCATTGGCCGTATTACCAACTTGAGCAGGAGATGTATAATTATATTGCATCTAATTCTGAGTTAACCTCAGCAATAGGCACTGCCTACCCTACACGAGGCAATCGTCGATTTTTGGACCCTCAGTCAAATCACAACGGATATCATCCTTATAACTTGCTAACTGATAAGTATATCCTGTATAGTAATATTATGAATGACTTCAGTGATGAAGCATTAGACGAATTATCCAAAAACTGGACGATAGTCCACTCTATAGAATCCAAAGGGGTAAAGATGATCTTGTATGGAAAAGAATAATCTAATAGACTATTCCAAAGTCTGCCTTATTAATATTGACGCTTTTTGACATAGCATTCGATGCCTTGTCTGTTAATGGCATTGGCCACTTCAAGAGCAGCAGCATATGAATCATGTCTGGAGGCAATTACCGTATGATATTGTGATCTATCAAAGATGCCAATATCGGCATTAGGATAGCCCAAATTAGAAAGCTTTCTAGTCATGCTATTTGCATTGGACTCTACAAGATAATTACCTGCTATTACCATATAATCACCAGAACTACTGCTAGTATAAGAAGGGGTAGGTGTATAACTATCATCAGCGTCATCAGAAGACGTAAAATCTACATCAGTAGCCTCATCTGCAGATACAAAATCATCTGAGTCTACATATTCTTCTGTGTCATCTGCAAAAATATCGTCAGTGACACTATCCACAAACTCGTCTGTATCATCTATGATTTCATCTATAGTCTCAGTAGAGTCATCCAAGATATCGTCCTTGTCACCACAAGAATTGAATGCAAAACTCATCCAAAGAAAGATTGCAGTCATCGCAGCAATCATTAATATGATTTTTGGTAGTCTACCCATATTTATCGGTGTTATAAGCTCCTTCTCCGATCCAAAGTGAATTGGAGATATTAATAGTCAAAAATATAACATATTATAATAAAATGTAATGTTTAATCGAGTGATTATTAAATTCTTGCTATTCTTCGGTAGATTTTGATCTATTGTATGCTTTGATAGCAGAATGGACCATATTGACTTTAGACAACATACCCCTGGACAACCATTTGAGAAACCATTCTTCTTTTAGATTCAAAGATTTCATAATGGCTTTTGGATCATACCCTTTCTCATAGAGTCGAATTACATCAGCATAGAAATTTTCCAGATAAGTGATTTTCTTATCTACAGAGGCTTTCGCATCCTTTCCTAACTTTGGATTGTGACTACATAACAAGGCCTTATAATCCAATTGCTGTACGCGACGTAAAGACACTATCTGCTCATCTATCTGCTCACTGAATAAATAATACTGAATACGAGAAGAAAGAAAGAGATCTGCAGAAAACAACCATTGACGTTTTCTTTCATACAGCGCCATCATATCAGGTGCATGACCAGGCACTGGTATCAGTTGGAAAGTGTGGTTTTTAGTTTGAATGACGCCTGATAATGGCATCAGATCAGTGTAGGCAGGTCTCTGTCCCCACACCATTGCCTGAGCTCTGCTGATGGGTGGAGGATCTTTCATCAGATCACAGGTTGCTTGTGAAGCAAATATGTTACAATCAAATATTGACTGCAATACATCGAGATTGCCTGTATGGTCTTCGTGGTGATGTGTGATAAAAATCTGCTCTACTGGAAGATGCTTGATTTGGTCTGCGATATCCTGACTCATCTTACGATGTCCAGTGTCTATCAGTAGGCCATCAATGTAGTAGATTATAGAACTTAGTTTAGGTTTGCCGATTGGACTATAACCAAACTTAAACCCTTTAATCTCTTCGTATTCGAATGTTTCTATAATCTTCATTTATTATGGAAAAGTGCCCGATTATAGGGTCCGAATTTACGATATGACCGTCTGTGATAATAGTGCTTAAGGCTTAAGTATAAGCCCTAGCATCTACATTCTCTATAAAATTGATGAAGGCCTTATTGACGACTCGCATGCCACCCGGTGTTGGGTAATTACCAGAAAAATACCAGTCTCCTAAGTTGTCAGGACAAGCTTTGTTAAGATCCTCCACAGTCTGATAAATCACCTTGATCTCAGGCTTAACATCTGGAGGAGTAAGTAGCTCACAGATTTTATCAGATACCTGCTCATAAGAAAATTGGTTATATAGATCTATGACAGGGTTTGTAAGAGTTTCACCTTCTTTCTTAGATAGTTCTGCCAGACATTTCTCGTAAGTCTCTTCAAGGAGATTTTCCTTACCTGATTCCTTAAGCAAAGCTACCAAGGCTCTGAATGCCACAAAATTTTTCATCTTGGACATATCTATACCGTAGCAATCTGGATATCTAATCTGCGGCGCTGAGGAGACGATGATAATCTTCTTCGGTTTGAGTGTATTCAGAATTTTGATAATACTATCTCTTAATGTAGTTCCTCGCACTATACTATCATCTATAACCACAAGTGTATCTACATCATTTCTAACCAAACCGTAGGTGACATCATATACATGCGACACCATACCTCCTCTCAGATTATCAGAGGCTATGAAGGTCCTCATCTTAGCATCTTTGACAGCTACCTTTTCCATACGTGGCTTCATGCGAAAGATAGAATCCAGTTCTTCGGGTGTTATCTTATCACCAAGCTTGAGGATGCGTTCTTTTTTAATTTCGTCTACTGTATCTGTTACACCTTCCATCATGCCATAGAAAGCAACTTCTGCTGTATTAGGTATAAATGAGAATAAGGTATTTTCCAGATCGTATTCTATGCTATCCAATATTTTAGGTGCCAACGCCTTCCCCAATTCTTTTCTTTCTAGATAGATGTCCTTATCTGAGCCTCTGGAAAAGTATATCCGTTCGAATGAGCAGGCCTGTCTTGGTTGCGGTTGCAAGATTTGCTCTTCGGATACTCTGCCATCGCTTTTGACTATGAGTGCATGACCTGGCTTGAGTTCTTTTACGTCACTTATATGGGCTTCAAAACATGTTTGTATGGCTGGTCTCTCAGAGGCCATGACTACCACTTCCTCATCTTCGTAATAATAAGCAGGTCTTATACCCAATGGATCACGGAGTATAAAAGCATCTCCATGTCCAATCATCCCAGCCATGACGTAGCCACCATCAAACTTCCTTGCCGCTCTTTGCAAAACCCGTCTTACATCTAACTTGTTTGCTATCAGTCGGGTGATATCATTATTATCATTGCCTTCTGCCTTAAACCAAGAGAATAATTTTTGCACCTCATCGTCCAAAAAATGTCCAATTTTCTCCATCACAGTGACGGTATCAGATTTCTCCTTTGGATGTTGTCCAAAAGAAATTAGCTCATCAAATAACTCAGTCACATTAGTTAGATTGAAGTTGCCTGCTAATACCAGATTCCTTGTAATCCAATTATTTAGTCTGAGAAAGGGGTGGACTGACTCTATGGAGTTAATACCATGCGTTCCATATCGAAGATGGCCTAATAATACTTCACCCATGTAAGGAAGGTTGGCTTTCATCCATTCTGCATCTGATAACTTGTCGGCTGGCAAGTCATTGAAGTACTTATAGACTTCAGAGAATATATCAGATAAGTAGGTTGTACTGTTGCTTCGCTTTCTAGAAATATACCTGGTCCCAGGAGTAACCTCTAATTTAATAGTCGCAATTCCAGCGCCATCTTGTCCTCTATTGCGTTGTTTTTGAAGGAGTAGTTGTAGTTTTTGCAGCCCATAGAGCGCGGTACCATACTTTTCGTGATAGTACTGTAGTGGTTTTTTTAGTCTGATAAAAGCAAGTCCACACTCATGCTTTATAATATCACTCATAGACGCAGGCTGTTTATGTTTGGATTGTCAAACAATTGTAATAAATGATTGCTTGTAATCCGATTCAAATGTAATTCTAATTGAGGCACGAATCAAAGTAGCTTTTACAAAAAGGTAGATTTTATACCATAAATAGTTAACTTAGTTAGATTAGCGACTCACTTTTCAAAAAAACTGTCAACACCAATCGTATGCTTTCTTTCGGAAAAAAGCCAAAACACAAAAAATTCGGTTATGTACCCCGTTATTGGGACGAGGACAAAGAACGACTGGAAGAACAAATAGGCAAGTACAAGGGTGATGTAAATGAAAAAGAAAAGGTGAAACAGCGCATCAGTGCAGGGCTCAGACAGCGATATGCTGGTGATGAAAGTTATAGAAAGGCACATACCCGAAAGTCTAATTTTCGCATATTTTACATCCTTATTTTTCTCTTTGCGTTAAGTTATTTAATCCTGGCATCTACTTCTTTTCAGACCATTCTGGAGTCATTCACCGAATAACATATATCATGGCATTTGGTCTTAACAAGTGTTGAAAACTTGGGTACTTTAGGCCGAATAATACCATTTTCTTTGTGTGTTCTTAAGTGTGAACAATACACATGTCTGATATTATAAGATTACTACCCGAATCTATTGCCAACCAGATAGCCGCTGGTGAGGTGATACAAAGACCAGCCTCCGTTGTCAAGGAGTTACTGGAAAACTCTATTGATGCAGGTAGTACAAATATTACACTTGTCCTCAAAAACTCAGGGAAGACACTTATCCAAGTCATAGACAATGGTAAGGGAATGACGGACACGGATGCCCGTATGTGTTTTGAAAGACATGCCACTTCTAAGATTAGAGAGACCGAGGATCTTTTTAATATCAAAACTATGGGATTTCGTGGCGAAGCTATGGCTTCCATTGCCTCTATAGCTGAAGTGGATTTGAAAACAAGAACGATAGATGCTGATCTGGCGACTCACATTATTATCCGCTCTTCCGAAATTATAGAACAAAACTATTGTCAGGCAGAACAAGGTACCACCATGTCTGTCAAAAATCTATTCTTTAATGTGCCAGCAAGGCGCAAATTTCTAAAGACAGATTCGGTAGAGCTCAAGCACATACTAGAAGAATTTCAGCGAGTGGCCTTGGCACATCATGAGATCAGATTCAAAGTCTTCCATAATGACAATGAGATATACCACTTACCAAATGGCACTCTCAAAAAAAGACTACTTGGCATCTTCAGAAAAACTTATGAAGACAAACTGGTAAGAATAGATGAGGAGACTGATGTTGTGAAGATATCTGGATACGTTGGTGAGCCTGAAATTGCAAGGAAGCAAAAAGGAGAACAATACATCTTTGTCAATAAGCGATTTATTAAAAGCAGCTACCTTAATCATGCTGTTAAAACAGCTTACCAAAATCTACTGGATGAAAAGCAATGGGCCTTCTTTGTATTATTTCTGGAGATTGACCCAGCTCGCATTGATATCAATGTCCACCCTACCAAACAAGAAATCAAATTTGATGAGGAGAAGGTAATCTACAAGTATCTGATGGTGGCTATCAAGCATGGTCTTGGAAGATATACACTTTCACCACAGCTGGATTTTGATAATACCTTAGATATGCCGGCAGTCAGAAGGCAAACTGCTAATGGTAACGGACACTTTGAGAAAGTAACTCCTCAGGCGTCGACTATACGTACAGCACCAGTCATGCGCAATTGGCAGTCGCTCTACAATGGTCTTAAGGAAGTGAACTTAGAAGATGATAATAATGAAGAACCACTGGTCCTTCCAAGCCATGCTAGCGGTGACCTCTTAGGTGACAATATTGTAGATTCGGAAGAGAAACAACCGATGCAAGTACACAATAGCTTCATCGTTACCCAAATCAAATCGGGTATAATGATAATAGACCAACATCAGGCACATGTCAGAATTCTGTACGAACGCTACCTCAATAATTTGGAGCACCATAAGGAACATGTCCAAAAGCAACTTTTCCCAATTACTGTAGAAATAAGCAAAGAAAACATAGGCATCTTCGAGGACATCATGCCCGATCTCGCAGATATTGGATTTGAGATCAATTCATTTGGTGGACAGACTTTTATAGTACAAGGTATCCCTGCTGGATTCAAAGAAAATAATCTCCAATCTGTCATGGACAATTTGATAGATAGTTATGCCCAAAACATCAAACTCAAACTATCCAAAAACGAAAATATAGCCCGATCTATGGCTTTATCGGCAGCTGTCCCCAAGGGCAAACGATTAGAACAAGAAGAGATGAAACTGCTCATAGATGATTTGTTTGCTTGCGAAATGCCCTATACAGGGCCTTCGGGACGCAAATGTTTCATCACATATGAACTCAATGACCTCGACAAACTGTTTAGCTAGTTGTATTCCTATCTTATGATGTTATCAATTTAAAAATTATATCAGATGCCGCAGCTAACGGATGTTGTCAAACATCTACTTATAATCAATGTGATACTCTTTTTCCTTGTAACTTCTGCAGCAGGGTCGTTTATGCCTGACTTGGCCTTATACTTTCCAGGGGATTCCAGGTTCAAGCCTTATCAGCTTATTTCACATATGTTTATGCATGCTGATACGGGACATTTGTTTTTTAATATGTTTGGTCTATTCATCTTCGGTCCTTACGTTGAAAGATATGTTGGCAAGCAAAAATTCTTTATCCTTTATCTCTTATCAGGTATAGGCGCATTTGTGGCCCACTTTGGCGTGGAATACTATATGGCAGCAGGTGGTAGCCATGGTATGGCTGGCGTTGTTGGTGCTTCCGGTGCTTTGATGGGCATCGTTCTCGCTTTTGCTACTTTATTTCCCAATCTACGTATGATGTTGATTTTCCCACCCATCCCTGTAAAGGCCAAATATTTAGCTCTGTTTTATGTTGGATTAGATCTGTATAGCGGTTTTTCTGGTGCTCAGAATAATGTGGCCAACTTTGCGCATTTAGGTGGGGCTCTTACTGGGTTCTTGCTGACCTATTTTTGGCTTAAAGGTTCTAGACCCTTAAGATGAGAATCACGCTGATCTTGCTCTTTTGCTGTCATCTGATCCATGCACAATATGATCATCAATCGGTATTCCCCAATCTCAATGAAGAAGCATTACAAGAAGCATTGTCAGATAATTTCAGGCCTCAAGTTGTATTGGGTCTAAGTCAGGCAAGGGATACCCTCTACAGACGGGTTCATCTATCCAATGATTCTGTAAGATGTGTCTATTCAGGACTAACAAGATACTTGGACCTTAATTTAGATCCTTCCCAAGCGTTATTTGGCAATGGGAATAATACTGATATTAATCTTGAGCACAGTTATCCGCGATCTAAAGGTGCAGATGAGGGGAATGCCGTTAGCGACATGCATCACCTCTTCCCCACTCGAGTACCTGTCAACACCGCTCGTGCCAGCAAACCATTTGCAGAGATCGTAGATAATCAGACTGATACCTGGTATTGGCAAGACAGGACTTTATCATCGCCCCCAAATACCAATCGTCAATTGTATGCCGAAGATGAGGTCAATGGATTTGAGCCAAGAGAAGACTTCAAAGGCAACGTAGCCAGAGCGGCTTTTTATTTCTATACCATCTACAGATCCGAAGCAGAGGAGGCTGACCCAGATTTTTTTGAAAGTCAACGATCTACTCTATGTGACTGGCATGATATTGACCCAGTAGATTCTCTCGAATGGGTGAGAAATGAAATTATCGCCAGTTACCAAGATGATAAATTAAATCCATTTATTCTTGATTGCAGCCTGGCAAGACTGTACTGCGATGATATTCTTCCTACATGTCGGACAGTCAGTACAGTCAACGCAGAAGTATCTCCCAAATGGCGTATCTACCCTAATCCTGCAACTGAAACAATTCTAATAAATTTTGACTCTCTCCAAGAGGGTATGTTGGTCATGCACAATATGCATGGACAAATTATAGATAGGAAATCCATCAATCAAAAAGTAATAAGATGGTCAATCTCTCACCTGCCAAAAGGTGTCTACATGCTATCATTGCACACAGAAAATAGGACACCACACATGCGGAAGGTCGTTATCCAATACTAGTTCGTTGTTAGGATTCGTAATCCAAAACCAATTTTGGCGTCTTGCAAAGGGCTTGACAGGTTAATACATAGCCATCCTTGATCTCATCATCATCTAATGCAAAACAGACTTCCATATCTACTTCACCCTCTATTACTTTAGCCATGCAAGTCGAGCAAGCGCCACTGGTGCAAGAGTAAGGAGGGTCTTTCCCCAAGTCTATCAGGGCATCCAGGATCGTTTTATCAGGAGAGATGTCAACAGTAATAGTCTCGCCATTCAACTTTACTTGTGCAGAAGTTACCCCAGAGGCAGTCGTTGTAGCAGCTCCTGTAGATTTAGATTCACCGGCAGTGAAATACTCTTTTTTGATTTGTACAGACTCTGCTCCATTATTGATAAGAAATCGCTCTACTATCTCTATCATACCTCCTGGACCACAGAGATAATAGACATCTTTACCTGTGCGAGAAGGAAAATCTTCCATATAACGCGTAAGGATATCTGAGTTTATTCGACCTTTCATCCCTCTCCATGTAGGACTACTTTTCTTACCGAATAAGCCTTTTATTCCTCCTGCCTTCTCTACATGTGGTTGAGAGATGATATGATTAACATGTAACTGGTCTTCATGTTTCTGTGTCAGTGCTTCTAGTTGCTTTTTGAAAATAATGGCATTTTCATTTCTGCTGGCATATAGGAGATAACATGTACTCATTGGCTCATTCTCCAGAATGCTACTAATCATAGACATAATAGGCGTAATGCCAGATCCTCCTGCAAAAAAGTAGTGATCTCTATTATTCTGATGCTCTGTGACGACGGTAAATTTTCCTTCAGGCGTCATCACCTCCATCTCATCGCCTACACCTAACTTATCTATAAGGTGGTTAGATACCAGCCCCCCTTTGACTCTTTTGACTGTAAATCCAAACTGGTTAGCATCTGGTGCCGTGAATATAGAATAGGCTCTTCTGACCTCCTGTCCATTGATATCCAGCTTTAAGGTTAAGTATTGGCCAGGTTTAAAGTTATACTGATCTTTAACAGCTGAAGGTATATCCAATATCACGGAACAACTGTCCTCCGTCTCCATAATTTTCTGCTCAATCTTGAGCTTGTTAAATGCCATTACCGTCATTTTTGAAGTCTGTAAATGTAGTATTTCTACTCCTAAACTGGTATACAGGAAATCTGGTTTGTGATCCCATAATTACTTGTCATAAAAGACAGGTAAAATCAATCGATAGTAATACACCAACAACCAATTAAAGTACAATTGGGATCATGAATACTAGTGATTCTTTTTCAGAAATCAGTCGTCATTGAAAAGCTCAGAGTATTTCCCGTCTTCTTTGTTGGCGGTGATAGATTTGAAATCATCTTCTTCTGGATAAGGTCTTTTACCTATAAGACGTTCTACGTCAGACTTGAGCAGTACCTCTTTCTCCAAAAGTTGAGCAGCCAATATATCTAGCTCATTCCTTCTCTCCTTGAGCAATTCCTGAGCGGCTTCATAGCGCTTTTCTATCAGGGTTCTCACCTCGTCATCTATGAGTGTCGCTGTTTCGTCTGAGTACGGCTTGTTGAAATTATCCTGAGACATACCATAGAAAGAGACATTACCGACTTTCTCATTCATCCCAAAGACAGAGACCATAGAGTAAGCCATTTTTGTTACCTGATCCAAGTCATTTTGAGCCCCCGTTGAGATCTTATCGAATACAATTTTCTCAGCGGCTCTTCCGCCTAAGGTCATTGTCATCCTGTCCAACATGGCTTCAGTCCTAGTGATGTACTCTTCTTTTGGTAAGTATTGGGCATAACCCAGTGTGCCTATACCCCTAGGTACAATAGTTACTTTGACCAATGGAGATGCATGCTGCAAAAACCATCCACAAATGGCATGACCGGCCTCGTGATAGGCGATTATTTCTTTCTCTTTAGGTGAGATGATTTTGTTTTTCTTCTCCAATCCACCGATGACTCTATCTAAGGCATAATTGAAGTCATCCATCTCGACCTCCTTCTTATTACGTCGGGCTGCTACAAGTGCTGCCTCATTACAAACATTAGCAATCTCAGCACCTGCAAATCCTGGTGTCATTTCCGCTAATGTCTCTGCTTTAAGGTCATCTGATCGCTTAATATTACGTAGATGCACTTTGAATATCGCTTCTCTCCCTTTTAAATCAGGACGATCTATACCAATCTGTCTGTCAAATCTTCCTGGTCTCATCAAGGCCTTGTCCAAGATGTCAGGTCTGTTAGTAGCTGCCATGAGGATCACTCCTTTGTCCGTAGAGAATCCATCCATTTCCACTAGCAGCTGATTGAGAGTGTTTTCTCTCTCGTCATTTCCACCTTGCACAGCACCTCTTCCTCTGGCTCGTCCTATTGCATCGATCTCATCTATAAAGACAATACAAGGTGCCTTTTCTCTGGCTTGCTTGAAGAGATCTCGAACTCTTGATGCACCAACACCTACAAACATTTCCACAAAATCGGAACCTGAAATACTAAAGAATGGGACTGCTGCTTCTCCTGCAACCGCCTTAGCCAGAAGGGTCTTCCCTGTTCCTGGAGGTCCTACAAGTAGCACACCTTTAGGAATCTTACCTCCTAGAGAAGTATACTTCTTTGGATTCTTCAAAAAATCAACAACTTCCATCACCTCTTCCTTGGCTTCTTCTAATCCCGCCACATCCTTAAAAGTCACATTGACCTTTGAATTAGAATTATCAAACAAAGTAGCCTTAGATTTACCAATGTTGAATATCTGACCTCCTGGTCCTCCGCCACCACTGCCTACTCTCCTCATGAAGAAAATCCATAAAGCAAATATGATAGCGAACGGCAATACCCAACTAAAAATGGCGCCCCAATAATTCTCTTCTTTTCCATATTCAGGATCCAAGTCTATACCTCGGTTTTGCATAGCCTTGACAGATTCTACAAAAGAGGTTACATCACCATACTCTGAGGTATAGTGAGGTTGCGTCTTATTGAATCTATTTTCCTTATCAAATTCTGGGTAATTAGATAAGACTTCTTTTTTCAAGAAAATCTTAATCACATTCGTATTTGTGACAACTTTCAATTTATCGATATGCCCCTTTTCGGCAATCTGCTCAAACTCTCTAAGAGATATTTTACTGGTTTTGGCATTAATCAGTGTGACAACGTTCATTGCCAAGATCACAAATATGACCAGTCCATATATCCAATAGGAATTGAGAGTAAATTTCTTGTTATCGTTATTTTTTTTATCTGGCATTTCTATTCTCTCGATTTTGTATGGTTATTCAATAACATCTATTAAGTGTCACTTGGTTCACCAATTACTTTTTCTATAAATCTTGATATTCTGTAATTTTAGCATCCCGCCAAAGGTCTTCTATTTCATAATAAGCCCTTACTTCAGGATGAAAAATATGTACTATCACGTTGAAATAATCTACTAATACCCATCTACCACCTGCTTTCCCTTCAGTTACTGCCGCTCTTATACCCATTTCCACCTTCATTCTCTTTTCTACATTCCCTGCAATGGCGCTCACCTGAGTAGATGATTCTCCTTCGCAAACTATAAAGAAATCCGACGGTGCTTCATCTATCTTACGCAAATCCATCTTAATTATATTCTTCCCTTTGATATCTTGAATACTATCTACAATAAGATCTGCAATAGTCATCGTATCGTCTCCAGTAAATGTATCAGTAAGTATCTTTTGCAAATTAGTACGTGTTTTTATTGCTTTGTGGTATTGTAATTTGAATACCGATTGTGATTAAACTCATTCAAATCGTCATGCAATATGGGCTTTTTACCATATTTTTCAATTTTCAAAGTTAAGACAATTTGATTCCTTAAGACACAGTCTATCAATTGCCACCCAATCTCACCCATATCTACTTACAACAAACGCCTTCAACCAATGACTTTGCTGCAGATAGACTAGCAATAAATGGCCCAAAAGAGGATATATGTATCTATACGTACAATCAGTCAGCTGGCAGAGGTCAAATTGGCAGATCATGGTATGGTGATACTTACAATAATATAGCCTGCTCTTATATCAAACACTTTAATAGCTTTCCTGTTCAGCAACAATTTTATCTCAATATGGCTTTCTCTCTGGCCATACATGATCTGATATCCTCCTATGTCCACCAACCTGTTCGTATTAAATGGCCGAATGACCTATATGTCAATGATAAAAAAATTGCTGGCCTACTAATACAGAATTTGCTCAGATCAGATATGATTACCAACTCTATATTGGGTGTGGGCATCAATATCAATACACTTGAGTTTCCCGAGGATCTACCTAATCCAACATCCCTATCATTAGAATGTCGGAAGGAATTCGAATTACTGGATGTTGTAAAAGCCTTATCACTGTGCATTCAGGGTCGGCTTAATAATTTTCAAACCAACCTAAGTGAGATAAGTAAAGAATATGTCTCATTAATGTATCGCAAAGACCAGGTATCACCATTCTTGAAAAATGGTGAATTGATAACGGGAAAGATAAAAGGTGTATTAGAAGAAGGGCATCTTGTACTTGAGATCGATGGGAAAGATCAACACTTTGGCTTTAGAGAACTCAATTACGTCATCTGATTTAAAAAAGCTCAAGTTGCTGTTCATCATCACTATCTGAAGGATTCTCTTCTTTAGAATAAGAGACAGATTCTTCTATTAATTCATTCTCGAGATCATAGACTCTGTTTTCTTTGGGAGCTACAGGTGCTGCTGTAGCATTCGACGGTATATTTTCTTCGCCATCAGTGGTGGACTTAAACTGATAGTTGTTCTCTACAAAATTGCACCATCTGCATTCTTTATCGTCACAAGTTTTATTAAAATCATAGGCCTTAATCTTATCCATCGTATCCACTATCTGCTTGCCAACTACGTTAGTATCATCTGGCGTTACGACCAGTTCTTTGGTTGTGAATTCTTGTGATTTTCTATCTGGCTCTATGAAGGCAATCTTTCCAGTAGACATTATCCAGCCATATTTCTTATCACTGTCAATTAGCATCTTGTAGAATACTAGTTGTCGCCAGTAATCTCCTCCTGGTTCATCTTCACCTTTTGGATGCCTGAGCTTATCAGATTTGTATTTGCCTGTCTTGTAGTCCACAACATGGACATGGTCTTTATATATTTCTACTTTATCTATAAATCCAGTCAATGGAATGCCTTTATAGACAGCATTAGACAATTCTGCTTCTAGTTTGTACTTAGGTACTTGTAACCACTCTGTAAGCTGAGCAGTGTGAAGTGTGGTTAGGCTCTGTTTGCCATGGATAAGAAAATTATCATACTCTTCTGTTGTAAAATGAGACTTATGTCGGAGCATACTTTCTTCAAAAAAGAAAAGGAGTCTGTCTATATTTTGTTTTTCTGGATCAGTGATAGTCTCAAAAAACTTGTTGAGTGCATGATGCATCGCTGTACCAAATCCCGTGAAGGCATTTCTGGCACTTGGGACTTTGAGTATAGATTCGAAGTAAAATCTCAGTGGACAGCGCAGATATTTGTTGAGATGAGTAACTGATAGTTTATACCCCTCCAACCATTTATCAATAAGGTCTTTTTCTATAAGTGGAATTTGTTTGACTTGTCTCTCAACCAATCTCAGATAAAACTCGAATACATCTTCTTCCGCTACTTCTATCTCTAGATGCTCGATATTATCTGTTCGTTTTATTTCATCTATAAATTGGCTAGTGGCCAATTCTTTGCCTTCTATATCACAATTGGAATAAGTAAGAATTAGATCCGTCTTAGCACGGGTCATAGCGACAAAGAACAACCGTCGCTCATCTTCTATATTATTTTCACTATCAGCATTGATAACAGGAGGCACAGAATATTGCTTGTTTCTAAAGTTGCGCACGTTGTCCCACGTATTCTGAATACAACCAATCATATATACCTTCTGGAACTCTAACCCCTTAGCTGCATGAGCTGTGAGAAAGTTAAGTCCATTTTCTGAAGTGATCGTCTTATTGATTGGAAGGGCAATATTAGACTCTTCCATTTTCTTAATCATCATTAACAGCTCCTTGATATCCATATCTGGATTCTTAGCTGTTTCCTTTTTGATAAGGTTGAAAAAAGTCGTGATTACCTGTAACTGCCAAGCCTTGTCTGGGGCCATCATTATTTGCGATAGTAACCCACTATCATTAAGTATAATCTCAAATAAGGTCTGTATAGTCACTGAGGGTACTTCAGACATCAAGCTTTCCAAAAAAGCTGAAGTTCTTAGAATGGAGGTTTTGTTATTTAATTCTAATTGGTCCAGTATTTTGGAATCGGCTATCACTTCACGCCACTTAGGGTAGGTGCCTCCTGACTGTTCTTCGTCTTGGTTATTTGTTGACTTGATTTTCTTTTGACAATACAAGGCCAGCTTTCCTATGTCCAGTGGATCATTGCCAAAGTGCTTGTAGTGAAGGATTTCAAAAATACGATGTTGTCCATATCCGTAGAGATGCATTTCTTCTTGAAGATAACTCAGGATAGATATTAGATTCTTTGTCAATGGCAACTTGAGTACATCTACCCTCTTCTTAATATTGAGCGGAATATTCAATTTTTCCATAACGGAAACAACCTCCTCTACCTGTCGATGTTTTCTGTAGATTATGGCCGTCTCTTTGAGCGAGGCAGGGTCAGCATCATACTGTGCCTTTATAGACTTCACTAAATCTGCTATCTCATGAGAGGTCTTATCATACTCTCTGATCTGGGGCAAGGTGTTATCCGACTTGGCCTTTCCGGAGGCAATTAGATTTTTAGAAAGGCCTTCTATCTGTGCAACCATTCTTTCTTCATTAGCACTGATGAGCTCTTTTGCTCTATCGAGAATGTGCTGATTAGATCTGTAATTCTCTTCTAGAATTATAGTTTGTGGCTGATGCACCTTTTCAAAATCTAAAATATTTCCAAGATTAGCCCCCTGAAATTTGAAGATGGCTTGGTCATCATCTCCTACAACAAAGACATTGGGGTTATCCCAATAAGAAATTAGCAATTGTAGGATTTCATTCTGCGATCCGTTGGTGTCTTGATATTCATCTACCAGAAAATATTGATATCTCTCCTGATATTGAAGCAGAAGATTTTCATCTTCTTGGAAGTGCTTGATCACCCAGAGAATCATATCAGCATAATCATACCGTTCTGCTTGACTCATTAATTCTTTGAAGTAATCAAACTGCTTTATAGCAGCAATCAGCTCTCTATATTTTGCTATTTCTTTATTAACATCTTTCTCTTTGACATCCCCTTTTACATATACTTTACCTGTTTTCTTATCTGTTGTCTTTCGTTTATAATGGTAGTCTGGATTCTGAGGCAGACTATCGAGGTAAGCTTGAATATCTTTTAGCAGAAGGTCAGGTTGCAGATTCTCCCGCTTCATCAATTGAAACAAATTTTTGAGTCTGTCTACTTCAAAGTATCTGTCATGCTTGTGTCGCTTGAGTGGATTGCCTTCAGGAAGATTATCTAATAGTGTCCTGAGAACATCAACTGTTTCTAGATCCGTAATAGGCTCTAACTGCTTGTACTTACCAAATATGTCGAGATTATCCTGTATAACTTGATTACAAAATCCATGGAAAGTGTGGATATGAATCTGATGTGCCGTAGGACCTATAAATTGTGTCAGTCGTTTACGCATGGCAATAGTTGCCGCTTCTGTATAGGTCAAACAGAGAATATTATACGGAGCTACATCTTGCGTTCTGAGAATGTTGCCTATTCTGGTTGCTAGTATCTGGGTTTTGCCTGTTCCTGGTCCTGCATTGACGAGCACGGCGCCATCGACAGCATCTACTGCTGCTCGCTGATTAGTATTCAGCGTCTGGTAGGCCTTATTGAAAGCCTTAAGATATTTATCTCTGGTTGCTGTAGAAGAATCAGTCATATGGCTTAAAGATACTTGGCCCCGTGCAGCACATCTGCATTAAGCCTCAAGTAGATACCAACATGGTCTTAATAAGGGGTTCCAAGTTTCTAAATTTTAACGCTTAACATGAATCTTAACACTCTAAATGTTAATATTAAAATATCGGTTAATCTCATGTTAATCAGACAGTTATGGGATAAAATCAGATCATATTGCAGTTGATGGTTATAGTATAACCCGTCCATATTGGACAGCTGGCAAAGTCCAGGAACCTATAAAAATGACAATTATGACACGGATACTAGTTCTAATGATGTTCCTCGGAACATCCACGTACCTCAGCAGTCAGACTTACGTAGCAAATTATGATGACTATGATGACACTGACTATGTTACTGAAAGGAGTGATTATGGCGATTATTATTCACGACTCAACCGATCTGAACGCAGAAGAGTTAACAGATACAGAAATCAATTAAGTGACTACCGCTACAGTGCTTTGAGAGATGGGTATATCAGTAGAAGGGAAGCAAGATACATTAGAGATCTTGAGTATAAAATCTCCCAAATCTATAGCCCCTATATAGGCAGAAGCACATATAGAAGAAGCAATAGGAACTATACCTATAGACCTACAAGAAGAGTCAGTTCGAGAGTATACAGAGGCTGCAGATATTAGAAAGGCATAATAAGGATGAAAATAGAAAGGGCTCAAGATGGGCCCTTTCTTATTTACCTACGATATGATTAACAGTCCCTTAATAAATGCCTATTTTTAAGTGTATTAAATTGCAATTGATTCAAATCCTATTCGGCACTGATATTATCAGATATTAAATTTCCATATCAAATCACAAAATAATGAAACAAGTACTTGCACTTTTTACTCTTATGACTGTAAGCATTATTGCTTCTGCTCAGATATCAGAGGCATCTACGCCTATAAGTTTAGGTTCTCAAAATGCATTTGTTATTGAGCATGAGGGGGCTAACAAGAAGATGGTAAATAAAATTCTAGAAAATGCCATCAAAGAATATGGCAAGGTAAAGCGAAACAAAAAAGCTAATGAATGGAATTGCCTTCAATGCGAAGTGCCCGGCATCTCAGGGGCTACAAACATTTACTTCAAAATAGAGGAAGGAAAGGGCATGACAAGGAGTTATGTTTTTTTCGATGATGGTACGAAGTTTATAAGCTCAGATAATGAACCTGAAATTGCTCAAAGACTTAGAGAAGGACTAACCCATGTCCAACATGATGTCACCAGGCAGGTGATTTCTAATCATCTGGACGATCAAGAAAACAACCTCAAGGACAGAAATAAGGAGCTACAGAAACTAGAGAAGAAAAACAAAGAATATCATGAAGACATAGAAAAGTATAGGCAAAAAATTGCTGAAGCAGAGAAGGCCATAGAGAAGAACTTGCAGGATCAAGAGGATAAGAAAATTGAAATAGAAAAACAGAAAAGAGTTGTAGAAGATGTGACAGACCAACTCAATAATGTAGGTAGAAACTAATATATAGTCCCATCGACTTAAGATAATTATCCACAGAAGCCAGACCATAAAGTGTCTGGCTTTTTTATTGCACTGCTCATTGATTACCAACACTTTGATAGAAAGGAATCAATGCCATCAATTTTTTATCCACCTTAATTCCACATCAGAAACTCTATAGTCCACAAACTTTCTAACACTCCTAACATAGCCATTTAAGGTTGCTCAAAATCTCATAATGAGCATCATCTTATTTTAAGTAGCTTTGCAAACCCCGACCCATACATTATAATATTTTGTAATGGGTTATGGTCAGATTGATTTATCAAATTCAACTTAATTCGAGGCAAGGAACATGGCAAAAAAGAGTGGAAAAGATAGTGGAGAGAACCTGAGTTCCTTAATGTATGGCAGGGTAATGCCTCAAGCCTTAGATCTGGAAGAAGTTGTTTTGGGTGCCTCAATGCTGGACAAGGAGGCCTTCTCTATAATCGTAGAAAAGCTCAGACCAGATACTTTCTATCTGCAAGCCCATCAGGACATCTATCAAGTAATGATGGACCTCTTTGCCAATTCAAAGCCGATAGATATACTCACTGTCCATGAAGAGCTGAAGAAAAGAGGAAAGTTGGATGGTATCGGTGGTGTAAACTACCTCATGGGCCTAACCAATAAAGTAGCATCAGCGGCCAACATAGAATATCATGCCCATATTGTTCTACAAAAATATATTCAGCGTCAGCTCATACACATTTCCACCCTGACGATCAGTGATGCCTTTGCTGATCAGAAAGATGTGCTGGAAATGTTGGATGATGCAGAGCAGAAATTATTTGATATTACAGATAAAAACCTCAACACAGGCTTCCAAAAAATAAGCTCGGTAGCTGCAGAAGTCCAGAAAAATATTGAAAAGCTAAGTCAACGAGAAGATGGATTGACCGGTGTCTCTACTGGATTTAAGGAATTGGATAAGATCACCAATGGATGGCAAAGATCAGACCTTATCATCATTGCAGCAAGACCTGGTATGGGAAAGACTGCATTTACCCTTTCTCTCGCTGCCAATGCCTCTGAGTCAGGCACAGGTGTAGGTATCTTCTCTCTGGAGATGGCCAATGAGCAGTTGGTGCAACGTTTGATTTCAATGGACTCTATGATTCCAGCCACTACCTTGAGAGAAGGCAGCCTCAAAGCAGACCAATGGCCTATATTGGCCAACTCTGTAGAGCATCTCTCAGAGTTGCCCATATTTATAGACGACACACCAGCTATCAATATATTTGAACTCCGAGCCAAGTGTCGACGACTCAAGCAGAATCATGGCATTGGATTGGTCGTCATCGATTACCTTCAACTAATGAGTGCGGGTGATAGCTCCAAGCGAGGCAATAGGGAGCAGGAAATATCAAGTATCTCAAGAGCCTTAAAAGGAATGGCCAAGGAACTAGATCTTCCTGTCATCGCCTTATCACAATTAAGTCGTGCCGTTGAGACTAGAGGTGGAGATAAAAAACCGCAACTATCAGATTTGAGGGAATCAGGAGCGATAGAACAAGACGCCGATATCGTTACATTCATCTATAGACCTGATTACTACGAATTGGCTGATAATATGGATACTCCTGCCAACACAGCCGAAGTCATCATCTCCAAGCACAGGAATGGTAGTCTTGGGACGGTAACGCTAGAATTTATCAAAGAGAATGTCAAGTTCGTGGATTATCAGAACGCAGACTTCCGTAATATGCCTGGCATGGGTAGTGATATATTCAGGGATACCACTGGTGGAACCTTTATCACAAGACCTTCAGCTATCAATCTGGATAGTGATGAAGACATCTTCGAATAGGCCTCTGTTTTCTTCTCTCATATCATCTGTCTTAATTCAAGTAACTTTGCCAACATGAAAATGCGGCTCAATAAATATGTGGCTCACGCAGGCATTTGCTCCAGACGTAAAGCAGGAGAGTTGGTCAAAGCTGGTCAAGTAAAAGTAAATGGCGCAATAGAAACCAATCCAGCCATAGAGATTGGAGAAGAGGACGTCGTAGAATATAATGGCAAACCTGTCAAAGTCGTCACAAAAAAAGTCTACTTGCTACTCAATAAACCCAAAAATGTCATCACCACAATGGACGATGATAGGGGTCGGAAAACGGTATGGGATCTAGTGAGTAAAAAAACGACAACAAAGCTATTTCCAATTGGGCGATTGGACAGGAACACCACTGGCTTACTACTAATGACCAATGATGGTGACCTTACCTACAAACTCTCTCATCCGTCCAGCAACGTCAAAAAAATCTACCAAGCCATCCTAGACCGCCCTTTAGACGAGAAGGACTTGCTCAAAATAGAAAAAGGACTGATCCTGGAAGATGGTAAGGCAATAGTAGATGTCATAACCTATATCCAAGAAATGCCTCCAACCCATATTGGCATCCAACTACACAGTGGGAAGAACAGGATAATTAGACGAATATTTGAGCATCTGAATTATAGTGTTGTAGCGCTGGACAGGGTCTATTTTGCTGGTCTCACCAAGAAGGATCTCCCTAGAGGATGGAGTCGCCCCCTCAAAAAGAAGGAGATTATCATGCTCAAACACTTCACAAACGGCAAAAAGAAAAGACGTAAGTCATAGATTACTTGCATCAAGATCATGCAATCGATGATAAAAGAATAAATCATGGGAAGCCGAACTTTGTCAAAGTTTTAACTGCCTTGCTATGGCTAGGTGATTAGAGTCGGCTATGTTTCTAATTCGATCAAGTCAATGAGCATTTCGACACTAGCTTGTATGTAACTTCCTATATTTGCACCTCTAATGGAGACATGGGAATTGGACTTTAACTGGTTACAACTTAGGCATCGCCTGAAAAGATTAACCAATTCACCAACGCTTCCTGATCTCAAAGGCATTCTTTTTCTAGTAGGTATACAGGAATTTGGTCGAGTTAGGACTTTTACTAAAGAGGAGAAAAGGGATTTGATACACGTGGCAGCTTGTTCTATATTGGAAAAGAGGGGCTACTATAGCTTTGCCGGACGAGATGAAGATGGATGGCCACATTGGGAAGTGGAGAAACCTTTCAAAGTTAAAGGTGTGAAAGAACAAGAAACTATACTCAAGACAAGTATCTTGGAGTACTTTATAAAATTAGATAACGAATCTGGGCAAGAAGAATAGCCCACAATCAAATTTTCTTACGATGAAACAATTACTAATTATAGTATCCGTTATGGGCCTTCTATTTTCTTGCTCACCTAAGCAAGAATTATTTCTCATAGAGACAGATATGGGCACCATGACTGTCAAGTTATATGATTCTACGCCACAGCACAGAGATAATTTTAAGAAGTTGGTTAAAGAAGGCTTCTATGACGACCTACTTTTCCACAGAGTAATCAATGGATTTATGGTTCAAGGAGGTGATCCTGATTCTAAAGGAGCGCCAGCTAATAAGCGTCTGGGTTCTGGAGGTCCTGGGTATACAATACCTGCAGAGATTGGAGCAGCACACTATAAAGGTGCATTAGCGGCAGCCCGTACTGGTGGCCCAAGTAATCCTGAGAAGAGATCATCTGGGTCCCAATTCTACATTGTACACGGTAAGCCTGTGACTGATTCAGATTTACAACGATCTGCTGCTCAAAAGAAAATTACTTACACTGACGAACAAAAAGCTGCTTATAAGCAAAATGGGGGTGCTATATTCTTAGATGGAGATTATACCGTATTCGGTGAAGTTGTACAGGGATTAGAAGTGATAGATAAAATAGCTACTACTCAGACCGCTCCAGGCGATCGACCTGTCAAGGATGTTAAAATGAAAGTGAGAAAAAAGTAGACTTTTCTTGAAGTATTTTCTCGCCTGCATTTGTTGTCTTGCCTTTTGGCAATGCAAAACACCTATAGTTACTTTTACTCAAAGTGACCATCAGGTGTCGTATGAAATACCTGCTAGGATTCACTTTACAAATCAGTCTGAAAATATCACTAGCCAGGTTTGGAAAATAAATGGCAACCCTGTTTCTACTGATAAGAATCTTCAATATACTTTTTTTGAGTCGGGTAGACACACTATAGAATTAGAGGCTCGATCAGGTAGTCAAATTATCCAAAAGCAACAAGAGGTTATCATAAAACCTTCTGTATATTGTCAGGTACTGATTAAAACCTCTGTGGGAGATATGGTCTTACAACTTGATGAAAATACGCCAGTGCATCTCAACCACTTTGTAAGTCTTGTGGACGAAGGATACTATGATGGAATATATTTTCATCGTGTGATCGATGACTTTATGATTCAGGGTGGCGACAATAAAAGTCGTCACGGAGGTAAAAAGCGAGAAGATCCATCATCTATTCCCAATGAGATAAGTAGGGATCGCCTTCATTACAAAGGTGCCTTAGCTGCAGCCAGACTTCCTGATGATATCAATCCAGAAAAGCGTTCTTCTGGTTCTCAGTTTTATATAGTAGATGGTCAATCGTTTACTCAAGAGAAATTTGAAAAGACAATAGCAAATCTTGCAATGGATTATTCTGATGAGCAGATAATGAAGTATGTAGAATTAGGTGGCGCGCCACAGTTAGACGGGGAGTATACCGTATTTGGCAGATTGATATATGGATTTGACGTATTGGACAAAATTGCAGAGGCGGCAACAGATAATCTAGACAAACCAATAGAAGATATCCTTATCCTTCAAGCAAAATCATTGAATTAATATTAAAAGAGAAATATGAAGACAGCACTAGGAATAGACGTAGGTGCTACAGGTATCAAAGGGGCTCCAGTGGATCTTGACAATGGCGTATTACTACAGAAGCGGCATAAAATAAGCACTCCTGATGGAGGTAAAGTAGATGATATCCTACGAGTTGTTGTAGAGATGGTAGACCACTTTGACTGGAAAGGAAAACCAATTGGCATTGGCTTTCCATCTGTGATCAAAGATGGCAAGTCTCTCACGGCGAGTAACATAGATAAAGGTTGGGTCAACTTCCCTATAGTGGAAAGCCTATCAGATTCGCTCGGCATGCACGTACCAGTCCTTAATGACGCTGATGCTGCTGGCCAAGCAGAAGTGGGATTTGGCAAAGGGAAAGATGTAATGGGTACAGTAATTTTGCTAACGTTAGGTACTGGTATAGGTTCCGCTGTATTTAAGGATGGAGTACTCTTACCCAACACAGAGCTAGGCCAAATTAACTACAAGGGAAAAATTGCAGAAAAAATTGTTTCTAATTCTGCTAGAAAAAAAAGAGATCTATCCTGGGATGAGTATGGTAAAGCCCTTGGGGACTATCTGCGGTATGTCAATGGATTATTTTATCCCAATTTAATTATTCTTGGAGGCGGTATTAGTAAGAAGTTCGATTTGTTTTCAGCGGGATTTACGGATCTACCTCATGTGGTACCTGCAACACTTAAAAATGATGCTGGGATACTTGGAGCTGCCTTTGCTTCGAAAAGTAACGAAGAAGTCACTGCAATCTTAGCATAAAAAAAGAAGGCAATTGGATTCCAACTGCCTTCAATTTTAAAACGAGATTGAGTAATTATTCTAACTGGTTCTGAATTTTTTTTAATCTTCTCCTTTATAATACGATATCATTGCTTGAAGATCTGTATCAAGCATTAATTCTGGTTCTATCTGGAAGATGAGGTCATGTATTTCATAGTTTTCTTTTAGCCCTTCTTCAAATGTCCTATAGGCATCCTCTTTGTCACCGTTAAGATATAAAGCTACTGCTCTACAGTATAGTAATTCTGCACCAAAGGTATATGCGTCAGACTCGTCTACCAGATCTAGGGCTTCTTTTCTCTTTCCTGTCTTAATGAGGAAGACCACAAAGTCTCTCCAAAGTGTACTTCTTTCAGGACCTATGCCAACAGCTTGTCTGAAAAAGAACTCCGCCTTGGAATAACTGCCTAAGGCATAATGCGCATGTGCTATCTGTAAGTAATAATCTTCACATTGGTCTTCGAGAGTAATGGCTTTGTGGAAGGCATTTATGGCCTTGTTCCACTTCTCTGCCTTTGCATAGCATTGACCTAATTTGAAATAGACTTCATCATTATACGGGTCAAGCTTCAGCAATTTGTTAAGTATAATTCTGGCTCTGTTAAGGTTGCCGAGCTCGTACTCACACTCTGCCATATTAATCAGCACTTCTTCATTGATCCCGAAAATGGAGATATATGATTCGTAAATGGTAAGCCCACGCTGAAACATTTTCTCTTGGATGCATATATCTGCACAATCAAGATATCCGTTTTCAAAATTCTGTTCAATGATAAATGAATACTCTAAAGCATCTATGGCATCATTATACTCACCCAGGCAGTTATACGCGTGACCTAAATTATACCATGCGAGGTAATTGTAAGGTTGCTCGTCCAGAATGGTTTCGTGAAAGGCCACACTCTGATTAAAATTCTTGCACAGTTGTACTGCAAAACCAAGTCTCTCCATCGCCTCTTCATTGTCCAAATCACTGATCACAGCCTTAGTAAGATGATCATACATCGCCAAGTAATCTTGCATGTACTCATCTATATAAGATTCGCTGAGATACAAATCAGACAAATCATCAGAAGAGATGACTGCCTTCATATCTTCTAAGATATTTCTTGCATCAGTGATTTTGCCTTGAAAGGCAAGAATTCTAATTTTGAGAATAGATATGTCCAGTTCGTAGGGGGATAATTTCTCTGCTTGATCGAGAACATCCAATGCGTCCTCGTGAAAATTAGTTTGGAATAGTAGCCGAGATTTTATGATATAAAAATCAGATCGGTATCGATATTGTGATAAAGCTATATCAGCAACCTCTAAGGCTTTTCCGTATTGCAATTCTTCTTCGTAAAACCGTATTATTTCAAGAAAGGTTTTCTCCTCATAGTTGACTTTAGCTCCTTTCTCAAAGTTGGCTTCGAAATCAGATACGAGATTTAAAAACGATACATCTCGTTTCGTTCTGTTTTCCATTAAAATTATTACGTGTTCAGATTATAATTCTATTGTAAATATAGGCTTTTAGGGTAGTTAGTCTGAGTTTTACTTATTTATATTTAACATGGGGCATATGCATAATGTATAAGACACCTCTCTTGATTGTACCACCTCAATACATATAATTAAATCCTCCAATAGATAGTATCTTCATACTCAAATGAGAAGGTTCTTAAGCGGTTAATTATTACCTTTTAAAAATTCGAAACAATCCATTCTTTAGTCCGACGAAAAGAAAAAATAAAAAAAGCCAGAAACTTCTAGTTCCTGGCAAAAACCCGTACCCTATTCAGGCAAATAGGGCATATAATATTTTGTACTTAGTTGCCTTTATTCAGCTGTTCTCTATCACCTGAACGAAAACCACCTCTTCTACCTCTTCTCTCAGAACGTCCTTGGATACCTTTAATCATTCGTTCTTTAAATCTGCGCTCACTTGTTAACAAATGCAGTGTTCTTTCCTCACCTAGAATATCTACAATTTGATTCGCGAAACCTTTCTTAAGCTCAAGTGCTTTCTCATCATGTGCAAAAACATCGGCTAGCTTCATTTGCTTATTATCATCTTTGATCAATCCATGCTGTTCCCTTAGCGCTTTACGATCATCTCTATACTTATTGTACACTGGCCAGAATGCTTGTGCCTCTTCTACAGTCAAGTCAAGTTCTTGTGTGATATAAGCTACTCTTCTAGACTCAAGCCTATCTTCAATTTCGCTTGTTTTGGATTGACCAATTAACGGTATGGTGATGACACTGAATAACATTAAATAAAATAATAGTCTCATATGTATTTAAATTAAATTTCTAATTAGGTATATATAGTCTCCTAAAGGGAGGTTAATTCCAAATCTGTCATATCTGCCAATAGTACATCCAAGTACAGGTCTATCTCTTCATCTGTAATCTCATCCAGAAAGTTATCCATTGATTCATTTTCCTGAATCAGTTCTGCCATCGCTTCATTCCAAATTTCTTCATCAGAATATTCGTCTATTATTTCTTCCCAGATCAGACTCTCTTCCTCTGTCAATATAATCGACTCGTCTGGCAAGGCTATCCGATCGCTTACTGCAGGTTCTACAACCATCGTGTTTCTTGTCTGATAAGCGTACATTACTAATAAGGTTAATGCTGCTGCAACTGACATCCATCTTATCGGTTGGAGGTACTTAACGTTCGCCTCAGTCTGATCAGATTTGCTAGACTTATATCCTGAGATCATCTGATCAGGTAATGCGGTAAAGTATCCTTCTGGTATCTTGTAAGGAGAGTCCTTTTTAATGGATGACAATAGTTCGCTTCTAATATCATCCTGTTGGTCCTCTTCTATTCTGGAAAACATCCTATCTGGAAACTTATCAAAATAATCTTCAGGTAATTCGTTCGGCATAATATCCTTTAGATTTAATTATTCTATAAAGTACTTTCTTTAATATATTTCTCAATCTTCTTTGCAGCATGGTGATAAGACGCCTTCAAGGCACCTATACTCGTATCAGTAACATCAGACATTTCCTTGTAGCTCATATCATCATAGTACCTCAAATTAAATACAACACGCTGCTTCTCTGGAAGTGTTTCAATCGCTTTTATTAATCTCAACTGAACCTCATCAGGGTCAAAATAAGGGTCTTCTTTGGCCATGGCACTCATTCTGTCTTCACCTACAAACACTTTGAGCTTCGACTTATTTTTTTTCAAAAAATCCAAGGTTTCATTAGTGGCAATTCTATATAACCAAGTATACAGCTTTGACTGCCTATTAAATCCATGGATGCTTTTAACAACTTTTAGAAAAGTATTCTGTAACACATCATCTGCATCTTCATGCCGATGGACCAAACGTCGTATATGCCAATAAAGGGGCTCTTGAAACTCCTTGACCAACAGTCGAAATCCACTATCGAAACTGTCATCATCAGAAATCTTATTTAGTATGTCTGTGTCCGAGATGGTTTGTTTCATATTCTGTCTATAAGACTTATTGAAGCGAGATTGGTTTAAAGTGCCGTGAAATTTACCTATAAAACTATCTTTGGCGCCATGACCAGATTTCTTAGCAAATCGATTCTTAAATTGCTCAACTGGCAGGTAGTCGGCAATCATCATCCAGAAGTGAGGAAGAAAGTTATCATTGCCGGACCTCATACTTCTAATTGGGATTTCCCACTAGGGGTGATGGTGAGGAGTACGATTAAGGACGATATCAAATATGTTGGAAAATCTTCTCTGTTCAAACCTCCCCTTGGATGGATAATGACCAAGTTAGGTGGTATAGGTGTAGACAGAAGTAAATCCACTAATTTTGTCCAAGCTGTTGTAGATCAGTATAATAAGCATGAAGCGCTTACCATATTATTTGCACCAGAGGGCAGCCGATCCAGGGTCAAAAAGTTCAAAACTGGTTTTTATCATGTAGCGAGATTAGCCAATATCCCTATCCTCCCTTTGGTATTGGACTATAAGAAAAAAGAATTCAGATTTTTACCTCTTTTTAGTATTACTGGAGATGAGGCAAAGGACATATCCTTCTTAGAACAGTACTATGATGGTGTGCCTGGTTATAATCCTGAGAATGGGTTTTACCTATCCTAGAGTTAGAATCTGAATCCTACTGAAAGACTGATACTTCTGGACAAATCTCGATCATCTCTAGTTATAAAAGTCTCGTTTTCACCTAGAGATTTAAGGCTGAAGTCAGCTCCCTCATTGGTTATATCAAAAAGACCAAGTTCGCCCCTAATACCAACATAGAAGCCGTTATTGATAAAATAATTGAATCCGAGTATTACATGGGCATCGAAAAGATTGAATTTAGTACCATCTAAATCTCCTTGCCTTAGATTATAATAAGCCGTTTCGCTTCTGAGTACATCCACCCGCTCATCATTGATATCAATCTGTAAAAACGACAATTGTGGATTAAATGGATTAAAGAATTGTGGCAAATCACCAATCTCATCATTTCTATAGTTATGCTCTAATGAACGCCTGAAAAATAGTGTTCTTGTTGCACTGCTAAACTCCTGAGTCCCTCTACCTGTGGGAATGATCAGTAGATCAAGTGAGATACCTCCAAAAAGCTCTATTTTATCAGTTAAATCAAGCTGTAGTGTGATTGGAAAAGATAAGTAGCCATTGGAGTGCTCGATTTCTGTATCAACTCGCCCAAACTCGAAAAAAGGCGCTATTGCGTTATTAAAAGGAGTTATTTGAACGTAAGAATCATCATCCTCGTAGTTGAAGGCTGTCCCTCTTTGGGTAAAAAGAAGCTCTCCTCTAATCCCTAATTTTGGTGTTAGTTGATAGGTATAATTAACGCCAAAATGAAAACCGCCGTTTAGACTGTACGTTTCTCCTGCCTCCAATTCCGAGGCGGCAAAGGTAGAACTATTCAATCCTGCTCTGATTCCAATTTTGTGCTGTGCCATCAGTTCGCAGACACATAACAACATAACTAGTACAATCGACTGTCTCATCTTATGATTTAAGACCGAAAATAGAATAAATTTATCGTGGTAAACTTTTCAACGAACTAAATGTCAAAAATTGCATGACCAGGAGAAACAAACTCCTCAAGTTTACAGAAAACTTAACATTTTCGAATGTGTATGAGAGCTTCCAATATGGTAGCCAGGAGTTGCGAGGACCAATGGGGGAAAAAATCAAGATGACTGGACGATGGGCAGAGAAGCACTTCAAGAATAATCATCCCATAACCTTAGAATTAGCCTGTGGCCGGGGTGAATATTGCTTAGGTTTGGCCAGACGGTATCCTAATCGAAATTTTATAGGTGTCGATATAAAGGGTGCACGAATCTGGAAGGGTGCAAAGACAGCCATAGAGGAATCGTTGGATAATGTCGCCTTTCTGCGTATTAAGATTGAAGTGTTGGACTTATTCTTTATGGCTGAAGAAATAGACCAAATCTGGATAACATTCCCTGACCCTTTCCTCAAAGACGCCAAATATAATCGTCGGTTAACCTCGCCTAACTTTCTTAGTACATATAAGAAAATACTTCGCCCAGAAGGTCATATCCACCTCAAAACTGATTCAGAACCCTTTTATCTGCATACAAAAGAAGTCATAGATGAATATGGGCACACCTACAATATAGACAGCCCCAATATCTATGAAGGAGAGTTGCCACACCCAGATTTGGATATCCTTACCTTTTATGAAAAAATGCACCTTGAGGATAAGCGAACGATTCGATTCCTTCAGTTTCAGCTACAAGGATAATATCTCACAATAAATATCAGACATAATGACAGTCATTTTATATTTTGACTGTCATTATGTCACTATATTTTTAAGTTTGCTGCCCATTTGACCCGAAATTTGGTTTGGTCCATACATTGATAAAGGTTGATTGTCATTTTGATTAAAAACAAATAAACAATACAACAATGAATATCAGATTCAACAGACCAATACCAGCCAATCCTATTAGCTCTATTTTGGATGACTTCTTTCAAAAGGGAATAAATGAATTGACAGATTCACATTTCTCGTTCAACAGACCATCGGTTAACATCCTTGAGCAAAAGGATGGATTCGAAGTGCACCTTGCGGCGCCAGGCCTTCAAAAAGAAGATTTTGAAATCAAAGTCGAAAAAGACCAACTGATTGTAAAAGTCACCAAGGAGAACAACTCAGAGGATGTGGACAACAACGATGAGAACAATGAGCTTAAATTCAGAAGAAGAGAGTTTAACTACAATTCATTTACAAAGTCATTCCACTTGCCTAAGACTATAGATTCAGAAGCTATAGGAGCGGCTTACGCGGATGGCATTCTTAAGATTACATTAAATAAAAAAGAGGAAGCCAAGGAGAAAGCGCCACGGACAATTACAATCAGTTAAAATGAAACTTAGCTGAAAGTATCTTGGTTTTCGATTATAACTAAGCCTTGAACCTCGAATTGGGTTGCTGTCACTTCCTCTTGAAGTGGCAGCTTTTTTTCTGTAAGTCCCTCACTAAACATGGATATTATCTAACCAAATGGTAGCTAAATCGACTTTCATAGCTATTGGTGTGGGCCCCACAACATGTGGGTTTTATTTAAACCCTTTTTTAAAGTCTTCCCTCTAGCATCCAACCATGTAACCAATTCTTAATTGGAATTCCTGGGGCACCGATTCTCCTATCTTGTCTCTAGCTGGCTCCCACCTGGGCATAGAATTGATCGCTTCCCTGATCAGACTTTGTACATGCATGAGCGGACAGAATTCTTTCATCTGAATGTCACCAGTATTTCCATTCTTGTCTACTGTAAATACAAAAGAGACGATGTCTAAATCCGCTTTATCGTGTACAGGTAGTTTATTAATTAACTGTTCTTGTAGGTAGTTATCCAAGGCCGACTCGCCTCCAGGAAATAGTGCTTTGGAATCCGGGACAACTGATATTTCAAAGCTAAGCTGTCTATTATCGATTTGATCCTTGGCTGCATTTTCCTCTCTGTAACTGACATCTATAATAATGTGATCACCAAGACTAGCCTGAGCGAGCAAGGCTTTCTGAGACTGAGTAAAGGATTCATTCTTACCCTCTGCTACCAGCACTTCGCTTCCCTGCAGCGTGAGCCTTGTAGATATATATTCGTTCTCTCTAATCCAGTCTGCAGGATAGCCTGCTTGGATATCTCTGATCCTTTCTGCCTGTGGCAATTCCCATTCAAAGACAGGCGTATAATTATTAGGAAACACATCAACGCTTAACTGATCCTGACTAAAGACAGCTGAGATTGTCAGTATAGTGCATATAGATAAGCTAATAAATTTCATATATCCTATTGATGTCAATCCTCAAAGTAAGGATTCTTAGGCATACATTATTAGTCTAGATCCAATAATCTCCAGATCTAGGAGCATCCCTTTTTCTAAAATATTGAGACATATTATGAGCGCCTTTTCTATATAGACAAATCCAACGGGCAACATTACCTGTATGATTTACAACATATGCACATCTTGATATGACAATGACAGCAGCGATAAACCACTGCGTCCATTCCTTCTTATCTTCCTCTTTAATGATATCATGCATGACTTTATCTGTAGCGGTAAATGGGGTCTCTTCAAATCGAAATGCGTCAGAAAAAACTTGAGCTGCTGTCTCCCAAAATTGTGCTTGATCTGTCTGGATTAACATTCTATGATCTGGAAACCTCTGCTTTATCGATTGTGCCTGAGTAATAAAGTCTTCAAAACTTGCAAGACCTGTATCTCGATGTTTATCAGTGCCTCTATAGCAAACAGCTATAGTGCTTTGAGGTATAATATTATACCGTTCTATAAGTGCATCTACCTTTAACATTACTGCATCAGAAGGAGAAAAATATCGATTGACAAATGGCGTTAACTGGTCAAAAGCTTCTGATCTGTAATCAAATAGTGAAATGGCTGGGAAGCGCACTTTGTCTTTATATGTTATATCGATCTGTGACTGAGGTTTGAAGTAAGATTTGTAAGCCTCTTGCTGCTCACCTGAACTAAAATTCTTGAAGGTACCTGTAAAATCGACTCTTGCAGGCAGGCGCTTATATTGATTGAAATATGAGACTATGCCATATACAGAAATCGAACAATTAGAGAACAGACCTGAGTTATGCTTGATCCTTAAAGTCTCTCCCTTAATGGCACAAAATTTCCTAAACCTAAAATTGAAATGAAGCAAAGCGCAGATATTTTTGGTGTAAGGTAATGGATCGAATTAAAATATCATGCTTGAGATAATGATGATTGTTATGTGAGCACTCAATAGTGCTCTTTTCTAACTCATCCGACCTTTCTTTATTACGGATAACTATGATTTTCTGCTAGTCCTTTCTCCAACTCATCCGACCTTTCCGATCTCTCAGAAAGCCCACATTCTCTTGGGAAGAGAAGGATGCTGTTACGTATAATTAGTCGAGAGTAGATGAAGGGTTAGGAACGCTTTTATCCCACACTCATTTTGTCTGTCTACCGACTGGAAGGAATGGAGAAATCTATTATTTCCTTTACTCCTCAAATTGGATTAGTACTTTGCCTGAACTACAAGATAAAAACCCCCGTCTTTATAGTCTGATATAAAAGTAAAAGGCCACCATCATACGACAGTAGCCTTTTATTACTTCACTTTCGGCAACATTGATTGGTTGTCGACTGGACACTTATCTATCCTTTCTATTCCACTACTTCAAAACCGTACATGCCCGACCACTCAACTAATAGCACTTTACCATCTCCTGGCACGTCAAATTCTGGATAATCCTGTTCGTCTCGACTTGTAGTCGAGATGCAATATGCTTGGCTTTAATCGTATT
>CAZPUF010000005.1:0-37532 GCA_964589705.1 uncultured Saprospiraceae bacterium
ATTCTGTCTGAATCTAGATTTACAGGATTTTTGGATTATCAGGATTTTGTTTTGCGCATTAATCTAGTTAATCCTTCAATCCTGACCATCCTGATTCTGACAGTATTGCTCTTCTGTCAGAATCCAGATTTACAGATTTTTGGATTATCAGGATTTTGTTTTGTGAAATTATCTAGTAAATCCTCAAATCCAGACCATCCTGATTCTGACAAAAATGCTCATCTGTCTGAATCATGATTTACAAGATGTTATGATTATCAGGATTTTTTTTGTGAATTTATCTAGTAAATCCACTAATCCAGACAATCCTGATTCTGACAATTGCTGGAGAGCGCTTGTCTCATGTAGCAGTGACTATTAAGACACATACTTAAGAATGGAGAGTCAGAATATCAGAAAGCAATAAAAAAGTTGTACTTTATTTATTAAAGATACAAGACGAAGCAATAGGCATGATGACCAAGAAAATATTACTTCATAAATAATAGAAATTACAAAGTCAAAGCAGATAACAGTCTGCTTTGACTTATAGCACATGATGACATTGAAGTCCATATTTTATACTCTATTACTGGCATTACCAGCTATGGTAAATGGTCAAAATCTTCAGGATGCTTATTGGCCTTTTGGAAGGGGGGATAATACATTCCAATTAGACTTTAACAATAGTGGTGAAACATCCTTTACATTTAGGCAAGTGGGATATGACCGCACCAATGCCAGCATCAGTGATCGCTATGGCAATCTCTTGTTCTACAGTAATGGATGTCAGGTTGCGGATGCAGACCATCAGATCATGCCACATGGGGATAGCCTTAATTTTAATCTTTTTTACACAGATTTTATAGCTGATTGTCGCTTTGGATATATAGAAAAACAAGGGATCGCCATACTGCCAGATCCTGGCAATGAGGAAGGATATTATATTATCCATAAGCCCTTTGAGATGGAACGAACGCCGACTGGTCAGCTGGTCTTTTCTAAGGAGAATATCCTATATAGTTATGTAGATATGACACTTAATGGTGGCAAGGGTGATATCACTATAAAAAATGACACCGTCATACACAGAGAATATCTTCAGTCAGCCCATATGGCCGCTATACACCACGCCAATGGACAAGACTGGTGGATACTACAGCCGGCAGATAAGGCTGGAGATAGCCTGTACTATAAGATCCTACTGGATGAGACAGGCGTTGCTAGAATAGATAGTCAAGCGATCGGGCCTGAGTTCTTGCCTGAAGGTTTGCCTGCCAAAGCACCTGCAGGAGGCTACTCCCGCTTTTCGCCAGATGGCACTATGTATGCTTACTTTAATCTCTGGGATGGCCTGCATCTCTATGACTTTGACAGAGAGACAGGGTTGTTGTCTAATGGGGTTGATCTGGATTTTGGATGGGAGGCCAATGGGAATGTATGGCTGAGTTCTGTAGAGTTTAGCCCCGATTCTCGTTTTATCTACCTCATTAATACCTTTAGCCTCTATCAGCTAGACACCTGGGCACCAGATCTGATGAGCAGCTTGACCCATATTGCAGATAGAGATACGACAGTCCTGACCAGATTTGATCATTTCCATATGATGGCCGCAGGACCTGACTGTAAGATATATATCCGATCTGGCAGCAGCACAGATAACTTCAGCATCATCCATAATCCCAATGCCAAAGGTCTAGATTGTGATTTTCGGCAAGCTGATTTAGTGCTCTCTAATAGAACAGGAGGTGGCAACTTTCCATATTTTCCTAGGTTTCGCGTAGATGATCCAGAGCCATGTATACCACAGGAAGGACTATCAGATAGTATATGCTTTCCACTGATGGGACAGGTGTTTTGCAGCGAAATAATACAAGACATCATCTCAGACTGGGTTTCGTTTTACTGTGATACAGAAAACAGAAGCCTAGAAATAGCTACCGTCAGTAATACAGTATCTCATCTTCTCAGAATTAGGCTGCATGATACCATAAGAGAGCAGATTAGAATCTATGACAAGTTCTATAATTGTAATGGGCGACTAGTCGGAAAAAACGAGTTTCGAGATGGTGCTGAACTTAATACAACGCATGACTCTGTAAGACATTTTGTTGTACTAGAACAATGGGGCGATTGTACTGACTTGCCAGGCTGTCCAGACCTAGATAATGACGGCTATGACCAAAATGCAGATTGTGATGATACTAATGCAGACATCAATCCAGAAGGTGTAGAAATATGCAATAACTTAGATGATGACTGTGATGGAGAGATAGATGAGGGGTTGACTGTACAGAGATACTATTATGATGCAGATGGTGATGGCTTTGGAAGGGTAGATTCCTCCTTGGTGCTTTGTGGATTACCACCCAACTTCGCAGACAACTTCGATGATTGCGATGATGATAATCCGCTGGCCTATCCTGGCGCAGAAGAGATTATAGGCAATGGGATAGATGAAGATTGTGATGGTGCTGATCAGACAACGTCTACCTCCGATCAGCCAGACGTTGCACTACACATATTCCCTAATCCCACTCAAGCGACCTTATATCTTAAGTTAGACGCTAATGCCTCTTATTCCTATGAGATACGATCAGTTACTCTAGAACTTATACAGAAAGGTGATACCTCAGGCACGATCGATGTGAACAACTTAGCAGAGGGAGTCTATCTCCTTACTGTATCAGATGATTCTGCATCTGTCATTGGCCATCAGCGGGTGATGATAGTGAGGTAGGCCTTACCTTAGGCCATGCCCTTTCTTACAAATCCATGCAATTCTACAACTTGCATGATCTTCTCAGCGTTTGATGTAAATAGAAAACCGAGGGTAAGGTAGATTTGTGATATGGTGGTCCCTAGTGAATTATAATGAGGATCGAAATATCATATAGAATTTTTTTATAATACATAAGTCATTTGCTTTAAATTATTTAGCTAATTTTGGCGACAATTTTACACCTCTTAGATAGGTAGGATGGTAGATTCTATATTTAATGATATCAAACAGACATTCAGGTCAGGCAATATGATCTCTAAGATCATTCTTGTCAATGTGGGCCTATTTATCATTCTGAATCTCATCAATGTCTTTGATTTTCAGTCATCTACGAATCCGGAAAGCATATTCAATGTCATCCGTGATGGACTCTCACTGCCTTCGAGCATGAGCCGATTTATCAGACAGCCTTGGAGTATCCTGACCCATATGATTATGCATATCGGCTTTTGGCATATCCTCTGGAATATGCTGATGCTGTATTGGTTTGGCCGAATAGTAGGAGACTTGCTAGGTGACCAACGCATCTTGCCCCTGTATATTATGAGCGGATTGTTTGGTGGGTTGATATTTATGCTTCATGACCTATACTTACCGGGAGGCACAGGAGGGGCTGCTTTGGCGATGGGTGCCTCGGCCGCTGTCATGGCTATCGTGTGGACAGCAGCTATGGTATCCCCTGATTATCAGATGCATCTGTTGCTGCTAGGCCCTGTTAGGTTGAAGTATATCGCTTTAGGTCTGCTGTTTCTAGACTTGGTGGGATCAGCTGGCAATATCAATCAAGGAGGGCATTTTGCACATCTTGGTGGTGCCGTCTTTGGTATGTTCTATGTGTGGCTTCTACGGGAAGGCACAGATATAACAGCCCCATTTTATAGAAAGACTAACAGTTACGGAAGCCAACCAAAACAACGTGCCAAAGTAGAAAAGACACCCAGAAGTAAATTTAAAGTAGTCAGAAATAGTAAAAAATCGGACAGAGCGGGACAGCCATCTAAGCCCTTTGACCAACAATCAGAACTGGACAGAATTCTGGAAAAAATAACAGCCTCTGGCTACGAGAGCTTGTCTGCAGAGGAAAAAGATTTTCTCTACAGAGCCAGCAAAAAAAAGTAAGTGCTTAGAATACTCCTATTTATAAATATCATTCTCGCAGGGGCTCTTCTACTCTCTTATCTGTCTCCTTTTGTTGACCCGTCAGCTACAGGCTTTTTTGCCTTCTTTGGTCTTGGTTATCCTTTCCTGCTGATTATCAATGTACTGATTTGTTTGTTCTGGATAGTATTCAAACCAAAGTATGCCATACTTTCTGTTGTAGCCATAATATTAGGTTTTTCTCCATTGAAGCGAACTTTTGGAATGGCTAAATCTAGTCCATCTACAAAGGGATTCACTGTCATGACTTACAATATTGGCAAGGCCAATTATGATTTACACAGAGAAAAAGGAAGGCAGAAAAAGATTGACAGATTTAATCGTTTCGTGTCTACATCAGCACCTAATATTATCTGTCTGCAAGAACGTAGAGCCATATATGCTGATCATTACAAACAAATATTCGATAACTATAATCTGGTCTCTTCTTCTAAAACAGGAACAGCGATCTACACCCAATTTCCGGTAGTGAATAGTGGGATGTTGGCCTTTGACACAAAATTTCATAATGGCACTTGGGCCGACCTCAAAATCGGCAAGGATACCTGCAGAATATATTCTTTGCATCTCAGCTCTAATAAGGTGCCTAATCTGACTGATAATGTCAAAGAAATCTGGGATGAGTCCAAGTATATATTGGACAAGTATAATCACCATGCGAAGTTGAGAGTAAAGCAACTTGATCGCGTGTTAGCTCATGCGGAAGACTCTCCATATCCAGTCGTCATCAATGGTGATTTTAACGATGTACCACTCTCCTATTTGTACCAAAAGATATCAGATAGCTATCAGGATGCATTCTTAGAAGCAGGCTCTGGCCTTGCTCAGACTTACCGATCACGATTTATCGGACTTAGAATTGACTATACCTTTACCAATCCACATATTAAAATCCTAAATCACGAAATACTAGACTCTCCTATATCTGACCATCTGCCTGTGGTGACTACTATGACACTGTAGATAAGGCATGATTAGTAACACTTGATGTATGTATTGTCTATTTTTGCAAGTCTAAAATTGTTGGTTAGAATATGAGTTTATACAAAGAGAAAACCCTACACATTCAAAACAGCTTGTCAAGAAAGAAGGAAGCTTTCAAGCCTATTACAGAAGGATTTATAGGCATGTATGTTTGTGGCCCTACTGTATACAGTGATGTACACTTGGGTAATGTCAGAACATTTATAAGCTTTGACATCATGTATCGTTTTCTATTACACCTTGGTTATAAAGTAAGGTATGTAAGAAATATCACCGATGTGGGGCACCTGCTCGACGATGGAGAAGACAGAATATCTAAGGGTGCCCGAGCGGATAAGTTAGAACCAATGGAGGTGGTCCAAAAGTACACCAATGGATTCCATAAGATGATGGACATCTTCAATACCCACAAGCCGAGCATAGAACCAAGAGCGACTCAGCATATCGTGGAGCAAATAGAAATGGTCCAGCAAATAATCGACAACGGATATGGATATGTGCAAAATGGATCTGTCTACTTTGATACCATGAAATTCCATGAAGAGAAAAAATGCTACGGCAAATTATCCGGTAGAGTCATCGATGAGCTATTAACAGAAACCAGAGATCTTAAGAATCAGAGCGAAAAGAAACATCCTTCAGATTTTGCCATATGGATGAAAGCCGCTCCAGATCATCTGATGAAGTGGAATAGTCCATGGTCAGTAGGATTTCCAGGCTGGCATCTAGAGTGCTCTGTGATGAGTACCAAATACCTTGGAGATACCTTTGATATACACGGTGGTGGGAATGACCTTAAGTTTCCTCATCACGAAAATGAAGTCGCACAAAATGTTGGGGCTTGTAATTGTCAGCCGGCCAATTATTGGTTGCATACAAATATGCTTCTCATGAATGGTCGTAAGATGTCCAAGAGTGATGGCAACACCATCACCCCACAACAACTCTTCACTGGGGATAGTCCACATATCACCAAGGCTTATTCCCCAATGGTGATTAAGTTCTTTATGCTACAATCACATTACAGTTCTACAAATGATCTGACAGATGATGGATTATTGGCTGCTGAGAAGGGTTACAAACGGATAATGGAAGCCAAAAAGACTTTGGAGAATCTATCAGGGGGTACTAATGGTGAAGGCAAAAGTGATGCTCCAATTTTAGAAGCGCTGGACAAGTTTGTGGATGAGATGTGTGATGACTTCAATACCCCTAAAGCCATCGCACAACTGTTTAATCTAGTATCGATGATCAACAGTCTCAAAGATGGTCATATATCTATGAATGATATTTCTGACACTGCATTAAACCGCTTGAAAGCAACCTATCCGAAATATTTAGATGAAGTGTTGGGCTTGAGCAGTGAAATGGGTGGAGAGTCAGATAATGGTGCGCTGGATGCTGTGATGCAACTCGTTTTGGATTTGAGACAAGATGCCAGAGCTAACAAAAACTGGGCGGTATCAGACCAGATAAGAGATGCCCTGGCTGCCGCTAATATATCCATCAAAGATGGGAAAGATGGCAGCTCATGGACAAAAGACTAGAACCTAAATAGAATAGCCTATTATGAAAATAAAGCACATTTGGTATCTACTGTTTCTTATCATGCTGATAGGAGGCTGTAAGGACCCCGAATCCAATAGCACAGTAATAACGCCGACTGGCCCGCCTGCAAAGATACCTGCCTTCTCTGCAGATTCTTCCTATGTATATCTGGAGAAACAACTAGACTTTGGCCCAAGAAACCCGGGCTCAGAAGGTCATGTCAATTGTAAGGATTGGATGGTCGCCAAGTTTAAGTCTTTCGGCGCAGACGTGATTGCACAAGATTTTGATGCACATATATATACAGGTGAGAGTTTTCCTGCATGGAATATTATCGCCCAATTTAATCCTAAGCACAAGAGGCGGGTGATATTGTCAGCTCACTGGGATACCCGATTTATAGGAGAAGAAGATAATGATCCTGATAAAAAAGACAAACCCATACCTGGTGCAGATGATGGCGGTTCTGGAACAGCAGTCCTCATTGAGATCGCCAGACTTCTACAGCAAAATCCCATTGATATGGGTGTAGATATCATATTATGGGATGCAGAGGATCAAGGTAAGAGAGGCCCTAACAGCCCTAATAATCTATGGTGCTTGGGTTCTCAATATTGGTCTAAGAAAAAGCATAAAAAGAACTATTCAGCAATGTATGGTATCAATCTCGATATGATAGGAGGTAAAAATCCACGATTCCCTAAAGAGCACTTTTCCAAGTTGTATGCAGGTCAATTATTAGATAAGGTTTGGGCTTTAGCCGCTGGCATGGGCCACAGTAAGATTTTTGATAATGCGGCCTTTGGACAGATAACTGACGATCACTATTTCGTCAATGTAGAGGGGGGCATCCCTATGATAGATATTATCAATATGCCTACAGGGACCAAAACCTCATTTATAAGAGAATGGCACACACATGATGATGATATAGATGCGATAGATAAACGATCTATGGGTACCGTTGGTCAGGTAGTGACTGCCGTTATATATAGGGAGTCTACTGGTCATTTTTAAATACTGTAGATGAGGCAAAAAAAAAGCTGATAGAAAATTCTATCAGCTTTTTTTTTGTACCACATTTATAACTATTTGACTGCGGACTGATGTACTTGTCTGTGGATTTTTCGCCCTTTAGCATCTTTAACGATCTGTGCATTCTTTGGATTGACTAAAGTCATTTCATTGAGCAAGTGCACAGCTCCGGCATACTTATCGATGACGAAGACTATATATCTGGCATCGGTCATTATGTTACGACAGATGGATGGGTCATAGTTGAGATCGCTCATCGTCCCTTCCCAGGCCCGGTCAAAATTAATCCCAACCAAGTTACCCCACGCATCTATAGCCGGACTGCCAGAATTACCTCCTGTGGTGTGATTTGTGCCTATAAAACATACGGGCATCTTTCCTGTTTTCTTGTCTGCATAGCGGCCGTAATCTTTGGCTTCATAGAGATCTATTAGTTTCTGATCTACATCAAATTCGTAATCACCAGGCTTGTACTTTTCCATCACACCTTCCAGATAAGTAACCGGCGTATATCGATGACCATCCTTGGGACTATAACCCTCAACTTTACCATAGGTAATTCTCATGGTGCTATTGGCATCTGGATAAAATCGATTATCAGAAAAAGTCTCCATCAGTGCCTTCATATAGATACGTTGTAGTGAATCTATCTGATCATTAATAACATCGTAAGGGCCAGCTACTTCCTTACTATAAACATATTGCCACTCAGCACTTAACTCGTATAATGGATCTGATTTTAAAGTACTAATCACTTCCTCTGGATTTTTGTCTAACAGTCCAAAAATCTTCGCCTGATCTGTAAAGACAGTTCCACTATAGATGTCATCTGCCAAATGTTTATAATTTACTTGCATGGCATCACTGCTTTCTAGCATGCCTGGTGTATACTTATGGTCCACATCTTGGGCATACATTTCTGTCAGCGCAGCAAAAACTTCTTTGTCTATTTCCGCATCATAATCCTTATAAAATCCTTCTAAGAATGGTATGACCCTCGCCTTATATCCTTGATAGGCATCCACTCCATTATTCTCATAAGTACCTACCATTCTCTGAGCGATACCAGCTAACCGCATCAATTCTATATTTCTTCCGGTTACTTCCGAATAATAATCTCGAGCATAAGCATATGGTGCTCTCTGCTTATATAACTTGTCGAATTCATCAAGTATACCTCTATATTCACTATCCCTTGGTAATCGACTTAAAAATTCAGTTTCTGCCTTTTTCTTCTTCTCGACTGCTTTGGTTCTCGTCAATCCTTGCACCTCTCCTATCCACTTCTTCCACGAGTTAGCTATTCTAGCAAACTTAGATGCATACCTGATTCTTGTGGCTTCATCAGTCCGCATGTACTTGTCTAGAATATTTAGTGTTTTTTCTCTGATTCCGATTTTAGCAGGATCTAGTACATCGACTATTTCTTCTACAGCTACCGCAGGCAGATACTCCTGAGTCCTTCCAGGAAATCCGAATACCATAGTAAAGTCACCTTCATCCACTCCATCCAAAGAGATAGGCAAGTGATGCTTAGGTCTGAATGGCTTGTTTTTGGGTGAGGGGTCTGCTGGCAAATTATCCGGCCCAGCATAGATTCTGAATAAAGCAAAATCACCAGTATGTCTTGGCCAAACCCAATTATCAGTATCAGCACCAAATTTTCCAATAGATTCTGGTGGAGCACCTACCAAACGAACATCTCTATATGTCGTTGTCAAGAAGGCAAAATATTGGTTACCATAGAAGAATGGCCTGATAACAATGTCTTGATAATCCTCCTTAATGAGCTCTTTTCTAACACTTTCCAAATTAATATCAATAATTGCCTGGCGCTCAGAATCGGACATACCATCTGCTATACCAAGCAAGGCCTCAGAAGTAATATCTACTATCTCATTTATCAAGGTGGCAGTCAGGCCTTCATTCATCAATTCTTGATCTTTCCCAAAAGCCCAAAACCCATTTTTTAAGTAATTATTCTCAAGGGTGGTATGAGACTGTATTTGCCCATAGCCACAATGGTGATTGGTCAATAGCAATCCTCTTCTACTTATAATTTCAGAAGTACAGAATCCACCAAAGTGCACAATAGCATCCTTCAATGATCCTTTATTGACACTATAGATGTCCTCAGCTGTGAGTCGCATTCCCATCTCTTTCATCTCACCTTCATTCAGACTCTTGAGGAATAGTGGCAGCCACATGCCCTCTCCTGCATAAGTCACATTGATTATCATGACTGCAAGGAGTGTTGTAAATATCTTTCTCATTTGATTATTAAGTTTGAGTGGAATGTATGGATAAAATCAGATATTCATAATTAAAATTTTATTAAAAAGATTTTTTTACCAATATAAGTCATGGACCTCGACCAATTCCTGACACAAAACCCCTTCCTTCCATGGAGTCGAAGCCATTGGTTACCAGTGGCTATTGCAGGATTGCTTGGCGCTATCTGCATCTTTTTGGCTAAGAAATACCTGAGCAGAATGGGTCAAAAACGATTCCTTCTGGCCTTATCGCTCATTCCTTGTGCTTGCTATTTTATCTACCTAACCATCAAAATAAGATCAGGTGATTTCACTATACAAAATGATCTACCTGTACACCTTTGTAGATTTTTAGCACTGATGGGGCCTTATGTATATTGGTCTGAGCATAAGGTATGGACTGGCATCTTTTATTTTTGGATTGTGGTAGGGACGCTTAATGCCCTTGTTGCTGTAGATCTAAAGTATGATTTTCCACACTGGAGCTATATTCTATATTTTACCTTGCATAGCACCTTGGTCTTACTTCCGATTTACTTTTGTCTGGTTCTAGGACACAGGGTGGAAAGAAAGGATCTATGGAATGCCTTCTGGGCCACTAATGTATTCTTGCTTGTTGCCTTTGTTGTCAATACGGCGATAGGCTCCAATTATTTGTACGTTGCTCACAAACCAGAAGTGTCATCCTTATTGGATTATCTTGGACCTTGGCCTTGGTATGTCTTGGCGCTTGAATTTATAGGCTTGTTACTGTTTATCGTGGCTTACCTGCCATTTGGGATATTTAAAAAGAACCATTTAGGAGACAATAACTGATTAAGTCATAGCCCCCTGGATTTCCATAATTCTTTTCTGTAGGTCCTTCATCTGCGCTTCTAATTTGGTAGGTACAGATTTCTTTTGGTCATTGAAACTGATGTGCGCATAGTATTGCCAAACCTCATCTATATCCTGGTAATCAAGGTCATAGGGCAAGTAGATGTCATTATCTGACACCAGAACTAATTTGTTGTCCTTGTTATCCTTGCGCACCCGTTTGTACACTAAGCCCTCTGATTTACTCACGACGATATAGGTCTTATCTTCTTTGATCTCGTCCAAAGATTCGACATATGAGGCTATGACAACACTTCCTGGTTCTACTGGCAACATCGAGTCACCTTGGATCTCAAAGGCACGGAAAGTACCGGCAGGTATATTTGGAAATTTGATGCGGGGGAGCTCTTTGATGTACTCTGGATTATGATAACTGTCCAGGTATCCAGCCTCAGCTTTTGTATCTACCAATTCTATATTACCTTCATTCTCCTCGTCTACGGTGATGGCCAAGACTTTCATGACTTTAGTTCTAAGCACTTCATAATCACTATGACTTAAGTCTTGCTTGACGAGCTCATCCACATTAACATCAAAGAATTCCGCCATACGGATTAGCATGGCTATATTAGGTTCTGTTTTGCCTCTCTCGTAGTCGCCAAGAGTTGTTCTAGGAATACTCAATGCGTCAGAAAGACCTTGCTGCGAAATCTTATTCTTTTGGCGTAGATACTTCAGATTCTTACTTAACATATAGCCGATGATTTACAACAAAAATATAAAATTGTCGGATATATCGGAATATATATGTTGAGTATTACGACAATCAGCGCATTTTGTAGGTCTGAATCTGAAATGTGTCTACTGAACGGGGTCTTCTCTTTCGAGATGACTTTATCCTCAAAATCGTGAGTATAAATGCTACTGTAAGGGTTATCATAAGTACTATCATATACCTATCAGACAAGTAAAAAAACCTTAATCACCTAGACAAGTAACCGACTTTTGAGGAGTTGATTGTCTTTATTAATTTATCGGTAAAATAGGTGACAATGTTAAAAGAGGGTTCCTGGCTTCCCGAGATCTGGTCGGTATTCAGCCAATAAACTGGAGTGGTTATTCCTGACATTATTGACTTTGGAAGATACTGGAGTCAGTTCCAAAAGTTCATCCGGATATGGTGTAATCATATCAATTAATTCTTGAGGCGGAATGTCATCAGCCAACCAAAGCGACTCCTGCTCAGGTGTAAGGATAGCGGGCATCCGATTATGTATATCCTTCATTACTTTATTTGGTGGCTGTGTAATAACTGTGAAAGAAAATATCTGTTGCCCATCTGGTGATTTCCATCTGTCCCATAACCCTGCCATTGCAAAGACTTCCTGATCTTTGGTTGTCATTCTATAGGGCTGCTTTGTGATCTTTCCATTGGCATCTTTGACTTTCTTCCACTCATAAAATCCATCTGCAGGCACCAGGCATCGTCTCTTAGAAACCGCCATTTTGAAAGAACTCTTTTCCATCAAAGTCTCTATTCTGGCATTAATCATCTTATACCCAATCTTTATATCCTTAGCCCAAAATGGAATAAGGCCCCATCTGAATGCTTGAAAATGCATCTTATCAGTATTCGTAATTACAGGCATCATATGAGATGGCGCCACATTATAATTAGGCAGTGGATTATACTGTGCTAAACCATCAGAGTAGAAGGTGGCCTGGAATCTGTCTTCCAATTCTTTTTCAGTTTTAGTCAATGATGATCTGCCGCACATAGCTGAGGATTAATTGAGAATGTTGACTTGATTATTTTTCAGTTCGTATTGCACACCTGACCCTGAGCAGATTGCCAGATTATCTGCACCAAATTCCAATCTTAGACCATGCTGACTCATCCAACCGATTTGTTTGGCGGGATTTCCAACATACAAAGCATAGGCAGGTATATCTTTAGTAATAACTGCACCTGCACCTACAAAGGCATAAGCACCTATAGTCACCCCACAAACAATCGTTGCATTAGCGCCGATGGTGGCGCCTTTTTGGAGGAGGGTTTTCTTGTATTCATCTTTTCTTGCTACCTGGCTGCGCGGGTTGATTACATTGGTAAATACAGCTGAGGGACCTAAGAATACATCTTGCTCACAGATAACGCCTTCATAAAGTGACACATTATTTTGCACCTTACAGCCGTCGCCCAATCTCACATGGGCTGCGACAAATACATTCTGTCCGAGATTACAGTTCTTGCCAATGACAGCCTGTGGCATGACATGGGAGAAGTGCCAGATTTTAGATCCTGCACCGATAGTACATCCTTCATCGATGACTGCAGTAGGATGGGCGAAATAAGCAGGTGATGTATTCATTTGGGGAAGTTACATAAAGACAACTATTCTTCCAATTCGAAAGGAATTTCTCATTCTCCTTATTGACTTTAAATCAATTATTTATTTCCGTAAAGTACTCTACTTATTTTACCATATCAAAACATTATTTACATGTACAACAGCATTATTTTCAACCCATTCACAACTTCTTATAATGATAACGACTCTAAGAATCATTAGCATTTTCAGTATTACATTACTTGTCCAATTTTCAAGTTTTGCTCAAAAATATAGTCAGCAACCCTAGTATGCTCTAACTGTTATATTGACCTTCCGCATAATCCAGCGCAGCTACAATTATATCCATTGCCGTTTCCAATTCTTCCATCTTATATATCAGCGGTGGCGCCAAACGAAATGAGCGGTTATTAAATAGAAAATAATCTATTAAAGCACCTAACTCATACGCCTGCCCTACAACGTGCTTTAGATACTTTCTCTTGGTCAAGTCTACCGCCATCATCAGACCAGAACTCCTGACTTCCTTGACAATCGGATGCTGTAATCGTTCTCTGATATATTTTTCCTTTATGGCTACTTCTGAGATATAATCTGTCTCCAGAAGCACTTCCAACGTTGCCAGAGCAGCAGCGCATAATACAGGGTGCCCACCAAAAGTAGTTATGTGTCCAAGATCAGGGTTTTTAGTAAAAGCAGACATAAGGGTTGTATCAGCTACAAGTGCCCCAATAGGCATACCACCGCCCATGGCTTTCCCTATACATAGCATATCTGGCACAACACCATATTTTTGATGTGCAAACAACTCACCTGTTCTCCCAAAACCTGTCTGTATTTCGTCCAATACAAATAAAGTTTGAGTCTCATCACATCTTTGTCTGACAGCCTGTAGATAATTGGCCTGTGGAGGATATACCCCAGCTTCGGCTTGGACAGGTTCCATTATTACTGCTGCCGTTTTATTTGTGATCTTTGCTAAGTCTGCTAGTTCATTGAATCGGATATGTTTGATACCAGGCAATAGCGGCAAAAAAGCTCTGGAATAGGCATGATCAGATCGTAAAGACTCGGCGCCTTGCGTACTACCATGATAGGCATTGGCTGCTGAGATTAATTCATAACGTCCTGTTACTCGCTTGGCTAACTTCATGGCCACTTCAATGACTTCAGAGCCAGAACTAAGGTAATACATACTATTAAGTGAGACATCAAGTCGTGAGGATAGCAGGTGCGCATACCTAATCTGGGGACTTTGTATATGCTCTCCGTAGACCATCGTATGCATGTAAGCATCTAACTGAGCCTTAATCGCCGATACAACGCTAGGATGTCTGTGTCCTAATGAGCTGACCGATATACCTGAATTGAGGTCAAAATAGGCTTTGCCATTGTTATCATATATACGTACACCTTCAGCACGATCAACCTCCAACATGAGGGGATAAGTACTGGTCTGTGCCACATGATCTAAAAATAGCTGCCTTTTAGAGAGATTTTCCATAAATGTCCTCAGATGTTACGAGCTTGTTAAAAAGTAAAATTCGCGGGATAAAAATCGTTTAATTACTGTATGTCAAGGCCATTTTATACATTTTTGTAAAAAGCTGTTTTTAATGATGAAAATATCCGCACTTCTCCTCTTCACCTTTCTATTGATCCAAACTTCTTACTCACAAGGTATAGAGTTCTTTCATGGGGAATGGAAGGAGGCATTGGCTGAAGCCAAAAAAGAAGATAAATTGTTGTTTGTAGATGCCTATGCCCAATGGTGTGGACCATGTAAGAGAATGGCACGTGAGGTCTTTACACAGGCGCCAGTTGGTGACTTTTTCAATACAAACTTTGTCAACCTTAAGCTGGATATGGAGACGCCTGATGGCCGAAAATTTGGCTCAAAATATCCTGTACAGGCGTATCCTACCCTATACTTCCTTAACGGAGATGGTGAAATTGTCAAAAAAGTGACTGGTGGACAACAGGCAGATGGACTGATCGGACTGGGCAAAAATGCCATCAAGAGTTACGATAAATCTGGCGATTATGCAGTGCTCTACGAAAAAGGAGATCGCAATTTTGATCTGATGTTGAATTATGTCACAGAGCTTAATAAAGTAGGAAAGCCTAGTCTCAAAATATCCAATGAGTACATCAATTCTAAGCCAGAAATCACCCCATCACAACAAGCACAGTTTCTGATGGCCGCAGTTACAGAGTCAGATTCAAGACTATTTGATATGCTTCTAGGTATGAAAGATCAAGCCATTGGCGCTAGTTCTGCAGATGCTTTCCAATCAAAGATCGAATCTGCAATCATGGCAACTGTCAAAAAGGCTGTAGAATTTGACTACCCAGACATGATCACCGAAGCAGTAGATAAGTATAAAAAGTCTGGAATAGCAGACGGAAAGAAATTTGAGCAAGAAACACATCTTGAGTACCATAAGCTAGCCGGTAATTATGCTGAGTGGAAAACATTGGCTGAAAAATACCTTAAGAAGTATGGCAAGAAAGACCATAATGTATTCAAAAAACAGATTGCAACGCTGAAGTCGGATTTTGGATACGAAAAAGATGCCAAGCCATATGCATGTGAGGTCTGCAAAGAGCTGGTAAAGAAAGAAGATAATGCCGCTAACTACTCTGAGTATATTCAATTGCTATTGGATTGTCGCAAATATGATGAAGCCAGGAAAGTGACTAATGAAGCAATCAAAGTGGCTGAAAAAAGAAAAGAAGACACTAAAAAGTTCGATAGAATCATTCAATATCTGGATAATATCTAATTCGTACTTGTGCCACTTATTATTCTGAATCCTATTAATTCGTTTATCTCAAATTCTCATATGTCGATTAGACTCGTCGTTGTTGCTTTAATGCTCTCCTATTGCTTTAATCTAACAGCGCAAAGAGTCAATTTCCATACAGATATGTCCTTAGAAGATGCATTAGCATTGGCAAAAAAAGAAGACAAAAATCTTTTTATAGAAACCTATGCCAGCTATTGTGTCCCCTGTAAAAAGTTAGAAAAGGAGTTTCGAAAGCCTGACGTAGCGAATTACTTTAATGAGCACTTTATTAATGTCAGGGTCAATATGGAAAGAAGTAATCGTGCGAAGCCATATCAGAATGCTTATCAAGTTGTGTTTCTGCCTACCCTTGTCTTTGCTAATAAGCACGGACACCAAATCATTAAAGCAGATTACTTGGTTGGAAGCAAAGAGTTATTGAGCCTTGGAAAATTTATCCAGGACAAAACTTATCCAGCATCTACCCCGACTCCAACTCCTCAACCTACAATTGTCACTAAGAAAGAAGAACCTGCTCCTTCCAAAGATGTGGCGGCAACTTCTCCCAAACGAGTTACAAATACGACTACCCAACCAACTAAGCAACCTAGTGTCGATGACATAGAGGATGAAGATGGGAAAATCTTATTTGTAATGGGGCAAGATGCTGAAGGCTTACCTCCAGAAATCCTCAAAGAAGAGGCCTACTTTAGAATGACTCTAATGGACGGGACTCACCATTTGGCTGCTGAAAAATACTTGAAAACACAAGAAGATTGGGGCACTGAGAACAATGTAAAATTCATTCACGATTTTATACATGATGCTCGATCAAATGAATTTAGTTTTCTTATGGACAATCGGCCACTGTTTGAAAATCATATTGGAAGTGACGCTATAGAAGAAACCATAGGTATCCTGGTACAAAAGGAACTGGAAAGAGCTTACCCTCATCCAGATATGGCCAGATCCAAAATCTTATTTGAGTATCTCGGGCATGAGATACCTGAAATCTCTGCTGCAAATTATCAGATGGATTTGTTGTACAACGCCGACAAAGTAGATGAGTATTTGGAATATGGTGCTCAATATATCGTCGACGAAAGGATGACTGACCCCATGCAATTATACAGATACTCGTCGGAAAAATCAGCTAAGGATAATTCTAAGAGCACCCTTAAAAAATGTTTTGAATTAGCTAATAAAGCCATGGAATTAGATAGTAGTAATTCCTTGTATCATTATAACATGGCTCAAATTGCCTTCAAACAAAAAAAGAAGAAGATTGCACTTAAGAGTGCTCAAAAAGCATTGGCACTATCAATCGGAGCTGATGAAGACAAAAATCATATCCACCAACTCCTCAAAACGATTGAGGCGCTGTAAATATCTTCTTCCCTAGGTACAATTAACTTGCTTTCAGGTGACTCTAAATTGACTACTGCGTCATAAGAGTATTACATTACATAAAATCTTAGAATACATGTTTGATATGTTAAAAAAAATGGCCATCCAGAGATTGATGTCCAAAATGGCTGCTAATTCACTAGGTACGGCAGAGACTGCAGCGGCAGCTCAAGAAGGTGCTAGTGGAATTATGGATATTATCCAATCTAAAATTGCTGGTGGCAAAGTGGCTGAGGTTAAAGAATTATTCTCAGGAGGAGATGTAGCTAACAACGGCATCTTTGCAGAAGCAAAAGCTAAAATGGCTGAGACTTTACAAGCTAAAGGTATGTCAGCAGAAGAAGCTGAAACTGAAGCTGCCAACACTACTCCTGACCTTATAAATAGCTTGAAGGACAAATTCCAATCTCAAGATGAAGCTGATGCAGGATTCAATCTTGAATCATTAACCGACCTTATCCCAGGTGGAGCAGGAGGACTTCTTAACAAGGCAAAAAATCTATTAGGTTAAGCCCTGCTTAGATTATTAAAAATTTTAAAGTCACTCGATTTATCGGGTGACTTTTTTTGTCTAACCTCTGTATCAAGCCCCATGTATACACTCCTTAACACCACCCTCACACCTCATTAATTACATATGACCTACATTTGCGAACACAATACCAAAACTGACACTCATGCATAACCATAGATACTTCATCTTGGCACTGATGCTTAGCCCTTTCCTCCTTATCGCACAAGTAGACAATTACTCCGCTGGCGAACAGGGTCAGAAGTTAGATTGGCTATTATATTATCTGGATAAAAATTATGTAGACACTGTAGATAATAAATATATGGCAGATGTGGCCATCAGAGCTGTAGTGAAAGAGTTGGATCCCTTCTCCAGTTATCAGTCCAAAGAGGAAGCTGATAAACAAAGAGAAAACGACAAAGGCTACACAGGTAAAGCTGCAGGTTTTAATTTTTTTATGGTGAGAGATACGGCCATTGTCACCTATGTCAATGAAGATGGCCCAGCAGATATTGCAGGCTTGGTAAAAGGCGATAAGATTCTCACCATTAATGGAACTTCTGCCATTGGAGGGGCAGGATACAATATTCTGGATGATGCTATTAATCAGCAAAGTCAAAACGACTTTGCGCTGTCTATCCTTAGAAAATCAGGGCAAAGAACAACGGTCAATTTCCAAAAAGACAGACTCCCATTACTTAGCGTCTCTGCAGGATATATGCTCAATGAATCCATAGGATATATCAAAATGGACCGCTTTACACTGAAGACAATTGAAGAGTTTGCAGGGACAATGAAGTATCTCCACTCTCTGGGTATGCAGAAGTTGGTTATGGATATGAGAGGTAATTATGGCGGTGTCAAAGAGCAGGCTATCAAGTTAGCAGATATCTTTTTGAAAGAAGGCAAAGTTATCCATGTAGCCTATGGGGATAATATGCCTAGAGAAGTGAACATCTCTGAAGGAGGAGGGATTTGGGAAAATGGAAAAGTTGTCATTCTCCAGGATGCATATACAGCATCAGCAAGTGAGATCTTTATTGCGGCTATGCAAGAATGGGACAGAGCGCTTATTGCAGGTACCAGCACATATGGAAAGGGGTTAATCCAACAGTCATACAAATTAGGTGATGGCTCTACTATAAGATTGACTATAGGAAGATACTATACACCTACAGGAAGATTACTACAAAGAACCAGTGATGACAATAACGATTGGATGACACCATATAGAGAAAAACTATATGCCAATTCTATGACCAAAGACCTTACAGTACCTAGCTCGCTCAGGATCAAAAGTATGAATGGGCGAGATATCCTTGCAGGTCCGGGTGGTATCATTCCAGATATTTACTATGAGTGGAAGGATGACAGAGATTACACCCTGCTCAATACGTTAAATAACAGGGGCTTACTCTACAAGTTTGCTACAGATTATACAGACAAAAACCGCATCGCATTAAATCAGGAATATAATACTGTCAAAGAATATATGGATGATAGAATCCGTGAGGCCTATATGCTCCAAAATCTTCGAGAATTCCTCTCTCAAGAAACCAGAGATATTAATCTGCCACATAATTTTCCAGAGACAGTTATCTTCCAACTCAAAACCTGGGTCGCTTCACAGACTTGGCATGACAATGCCTATTGGGAAATGGAAAATGCAGATGACCGACTTATACTTAGAGCAATAGAAATACTAGATAGTAAAATGCATGAGCGATTAAGCATTGAATTCTAACCTACTTCCCTAATCTCTTGAAAAACTCATCCATACCTGGTTGATTGATCTTAAAGTCTTCTTCCGCCTTGGCTTTATCTGCAATTGTCCTAACATCATCCAATAGTTTCTTAGCATCATAGATTATACCATCTTTAATGGTGTATTTGACGCCTCCTACTCTAACTATTTCATTATCCTCAGTAAGCTTGATAGCCCCTGTACCATACAGTACTTTTAGGTTTTGGAGTGGATTCTCATCTATGATAATGAGGTCTGCTTTTTTGCCAACTTCTATACTGCCAATTATATCATCCAATCCTAAAGCTTCTGCACCATAGAGGGTAGCAGACCGAATAACTTCTAATGGATGGAATCCAGCTTCTCTCAATAATTCTAACTCTCTCACATATCCGAAGCCGTACAACTTGTATATAAATCCAGAGTCTGAACCAGCCGTCACCCGACCTCCTCGGTTCTTATACTCATTGACAAAGGTCATCCATAGCGAATAGTTATCTCTCCAATCCACTTCTTGCTCAGTCCCCCAAAAATGCCAATAGGAGCCATGCGAAATCTTACTCGGCAGATAAAATCGCCACAGACTAGGAAGCGTATATATCTCATGCCATTCTTCCCGTCTTGCTCTGTGAAGGTCTCTGCTAGCTTCATAGATATTGAAGGTGGGATCTATCGTAAAATCTAAATCCAATAATTGTTGCATGACCTTTTGCCAGTGATCTGAGTAGGGCTCTGCGGCTTGTTCCCATAATCTCCCCGCCTCTTGGAATCGGTGCTGTTCGTTCTGATAATTATAGTCCAATGGATAATCCTGAATTGTTCTGTCATGAAACAAGGCTTCTGGTAAGCCATACCAATGCTCCATAGTAGTCAATCCTGCTTCTGCTGAACGAAGCACATTCCATCTAGCCACATCCAATTGTGCATGATGGCAGGCAGATCGAAGGCCCAACTTTTTATTCTCCCTTAGTGCTGCGTCGAATATCTTAGGTGGCAGACCAAAAAACTTTATACCATCTGCTCCTTTCTGAGCATTAGACTGCACCCATTGTCTCGCTTGCTCAGGTGTAGATATTGGCTCCTTGCTGCCTTGTCCGAATACCGTGTACGCCAAGATACGTGGTGCCGTGATATCATTCGATTCACTAAGTGCTTTATGCTTCAGTGTCCAGTCTAGACCATTACCACAGGAGGGTTCTCTAATAGTAGTGATGCCATGACCCATCCACAATTTGAACACATACTCAGGCGACGTTCCTTGAGATCGTCCACCAATGTGGCCATGCATATCGACTAATCCTGGTAAGAGATAAGCACCATGGGCATCCACCTCATAGCCACCGCTTTTGAGCTTTGGCCTTCGGGTAGAGTCTATATCCACTCCTGGATAACCTACACGTCTAATACTTGTGATAATGTCATTTTCTATCACCACATCTACAGGACCAATCGGAGGTGCACCTGTACCATCTATCAGTATAGCCCCTCGGATGATGAGTTGAGAGAAAGGACCTTCTCCTTCCTTTACCAAAGGCGCTGAAGCCATCTCCTGGCTATGTAAGTAAGGTATGATCAGCATGCCTATTACCAAAAACAAATATCTCAAGCTCATTGGATTTTAATTATGTATCCTAAATTACGACTATGAGGTGTGTAAAATGAAAAAAGACCATCCATAAATGGACGGCCTTTTTTTTGTTAAATTCAACCAGAAAGCTTTCTCCCCAGTTTTTATACACCTTTTCATCTTTTAGACGCCTCCATTGAGCTCGTCTTGTAATTTTTTTAGTCCATCCCAATCACCTTTTGCAGCTAATGCAGCCTGCGTTGGCCATGTCTTAGGATTATGAACTTGATATCTTGGACCGGCAGCTTCCAGAATCGCTTTGATGTCTTCTGGCGTACTTGCCGCTACTTTTGCAAATGTTGTCAATCCAGCATTACTTAGTAACTCTGAAATTTTAGGTCCTACACCCTCGATCTTCTTTAGATCGTCTGGCTTTGCAGGCACTTCAGGAGCTGGTGCTGGTGCTGGCTCTACAGGTACCGGAGGTACTACCGGTGCTGCACTTACCACTCTTCTCCTATCTACTTCTTTTATTTCTTCATCCAGTCTAGTACGACTAGTCTCATTAGCTTCACTTCTTCTCAGCTTCATCGTCTGCGCCATCATCGCTTGTAACTGACTCATGTCAATTTCCTGGATGACTTGAACCTCTTTGATAATTTCTACAGGCACTTCCTTGATGACTTCCACTTCTACCTCTACTTCTTTGATGATCTCTACTGGTACTTCCTTGATGATCTCTTTGATCACTTCCTTTTCTATTATTCTCTCTACAGGTACCTCTTTAGTTACTTCCACTTCTTTGATCACTTCTACCTCTTTGGCAACAGCCACTTCTTTGGTTACTTGTATTTCTTTTATTATCTCTACGGGTACCTCTCTGATGACTTCTATTTCTTTGATCACTTCTACAGGCACTTCTTTGATCACTTCCACCTTTACTTCCTTGATTACTTCCACTTCTTTGATCACTTCTACTGGCACCTCCTTAATCACCTGAATCTCTTTGATCACCTCTACTTCCTTAGGTACGGCAACTTCTCTTACAACCTCTACTTCCTTGATGATCTCTACTTCCTTAGTTACTTCTACTGGTACTTCCTTGATCACCTCTACTTCTCTTACAACCTCTACTTCCTTTATCCTTTCTACAGGTACTTCCTTAATCACCTCTACTTCTTTGATAATCTCCACTTCTTTTACAGGTGGTTGAGTGGGCATATTATCTAGTTTTCTCTTTATGTTGAAATACTTAGAATCGAGTGCTTTATATTTATCAACTTCAGAATTGTATTGCTGCTGAAGATTAGATATTTCTAATGTCTGACTAGAGATTTTGTTCGTATATTCTGAAGCATCAAGCTTTTTGGAATTCCCTGCCAACCATCCCAGAAGACCTGCGATTGCTGTTATGATGAGTGGTAATATGAAACACATGATATTATCGGTTTAGATATTTAATAATGAATTATGGATGGTTGTTAAATTTTTTCTCCAAAGATGGTTGCTATACCCCTGGTGATTATTTTACCTTTAGAATCGTAGTAACATTCCTTATCAATAATCGGCCTGCCGGCTGTCTGTAATTGATTCTCATCAATGTTATATTCTTCTACTAGAATTTGTTTCAAAGCGAGTGCTCTTAATTTACCTAGATCACCTTCATCAGATTTAAATTTTTCAAATTCGAAGTAAATCCCTTCCAATACCAGCACGCGATCTGGATTTTCACTTAGATATTTGGCTGTTTCAGTAAAGACTCTTTTGTATTCATCTTTGGCAGATTTACTATATTTTATCTGAGATTTATTCTCTTGAAATATAAGATTAGATGACATGGAAGCTGAAAAATCTCCATCTTCGAAGACAAGCGATCTGTCACAATCATCATCTGTTGCTGCTGCGCCAACAGCACCTGCTGCTGCGGCCGCTGGTTTTTTAGCTTTATCGGCTGGACAGAAATAGTTTTTGGTAAAGTAGGAACTTCCCAGTATCCAGAGTATTAAGGCTATGATATAAAATGTCCTCATCGTAAGATAGATTTATCACCAAGTGGTGATGCTTTAGTTAATGAATTTGTTGGTAATGTTTGATAAATCACAGCTTTACACATTAGATTTATTTTACATATGTATCGTACCAATTACTATTCCAAAAGGCATTTTTGAGAAAAAAAAGTCAAATTTTAACTTTTGATTATTACATATACAGAATTATTATAACACATAAATTGCTCATAAACAATACTTTATGTATTAAAATCGACACAATCGAGGGCCATGCCAAAAAATATGCAAGACGTGATATATAATTATATAAAAAGAAGAGAAAAAGTGAGGAGGAGACTAAGTATGGAGACTAATGCTATTTGATTGATCTGAGACTTTCAATCAATAAGAAAGGTATTTACTCTATTGGGTTATTAGGAATGATGGATTGATTACTTAATAAAGACATTGGTAAATTGTGGAATCATCATGTCTTCCAATAAAAAAGACAGCTTGAAGTAGCCTTTTCCGAATATGTTCCTGTTGATTTTGACCATTCGCGCATTGACAGGTAGTTGAAATTCCATGTCGCCTTTTTCATTATAGATCTGAATGACGTTCACTTTCTGATTGGTAATAAAGATCAGATCTTCAGATTCAGCGTCATAAATTGACGATTTGAAAAAATCTAAATCACTGAACATCGTCACCTCCACTTCAGGAGCTGAAATGAGTATTGTAGGTTCTGTACTTGCTGATACTGTTTGTGACAACATAAGCAAGCCTACTAAAATTTGTAATATCCCTTTATAATTTTCCACGTTAATAAGACAATAGAACTTCTGTATTACTCTAAATGACTACCATTACCTCTTATCTATCGATTAACTACGAAGACTCTACATAAGACTATAAAAGGTAAATCTCCTTGCTTTTAGCTTCCAAATAATCATTTTATCCAATGTATTTGGTGATCCTATTTGCCAATTATGTACCGTTTATCCTGGAAAATATAAAATCATATGTTAGAAAAAGGGTGGTTGCAAAAAATCTTGAGGATACATTATCCTGACCATTGAGCATAAAAAAGTTGTTTTGTTCTATATCTGAAATATCCACCAATTGCCGTCCATTTCTACGTTGGCCGTAAGCCAAGTCTATTCCTATAGAGAATTGGTTTTGTCCAAAATCAAAACTGCCACCACCTGATATATGAAACACATTACCAGTCGTACCAAGATATTCAGTCGTATTATTAAGTCTTACATTATTGCTTTGATCGAAATCTGTTCTGGCACCAAATAACCAGGTTACATTCTCTGACGGTTTTCTGTAAAAGCCTATAGCTATATTCGTCACAGAGAGATTTGAATTCTCAAGAATGACACTTGTAATCAAAGGTTCATCAGCCAAACCATCAAAACTATCATCTAAGTCTTCGAACACAGTATGTCTTCTAATCTGACCGAAATACTCCATTGACAGGGATAATACATTATCACCTGTAGTGATATCTAAGCCCAATCCTACTGAAAATGGCGATTTAAAACTCTGCAAGGTCACTTCATTTCGATTAGAGAAATTGGTGAATGAGTCTGCTGCATCGTCTACTCGAAAATCATCCGTTGTATAACTTGCTGTAGATCTGACTATTCCATATGTAGGCGACGTGAAGGTCACCCCAAGATTCCAATCTGGCTGCTTGACTCTCAATCCAACTTTAGTTACAAATCCTGACTGAATCGATAAGTTGTAATGGAATTCTCGTTGCCAACCTAACAAAATCTCTGAAGGCCGCTCATCAGTGACTATCTCCTTATTTAACCTAAAATCCAATTCCTGATTATGCCAAATGGAGAATTGTGTAATACCTAAGCCTACATCTTCGGTAATCTGACAGGCTAGGCCTATTCCATACCAGTCTTCAGATATTTGTCTTGCAAAATCCAAATCTCCTCTAAACAGTCCTTGATTGGTTTGATCTACAACTCTGTCTTCAAAGTTGATATCAGTCCGGTATCGCTCAAATGCCGTAATACCAGCTATAAATCGGTCAGATTTAAAGGGTTTGAACCTAACGCCAAGAAATCCCGGAGAAAACCCAAGACCAGTATCAGTTATTACATTATCATCTCCTAGGAAATTTCTAGCTTCTAGACTGGAATAGGTTGGACTAAGGAAAGAAAAGGCAAATCCTAAATCATCACCCATACCCATACTACCTGGATTATAGAAAAGAGAAGTCTCCCCTTCTGCAGAGGCGATCACTGCCCCATTAAGCAGAAGACCTCTCGCGCCATACTGATGCGTCCAATAATGTGAATCAACCTGAGCTATAGACCAAAAGGACTTAGTCACTAGGATTATGAGTAGTATCACCTTTCGATTAGTCATATCAAATCTAGCTTGGAAGTTGGGACTGTGTCATTATAATCATTGGAAGCAATAACTATAAAGATACATAATCTAAGACCTATATATTCTAATTAGGCTTGTCAGAAAACCCGCCCAAGCCCTCTATGGTAAGTATGAGCTCGTAGCCCTGACCTGCGATCATTCGCTTAAAGAACTCCCTCTTTTTGCCTTTTGAGTTATATCTGTACTTAAATGCGACTGTATTAGGCGCTACAATGCCTTCATTCTTGGCCAAAATAAAAACTGAATTTCCTGCATGCGGATCTATTTCCAATCTTATCTTTTTTGGTTCTGCTGTGAGTTTATAATTCTCTAATATCCATTCATCATTAAAACTCACAGAAATAGAATCCCTGTCTATAAGGTCAGGGTCATAGAATTCCAAATCAACATAATCATTTTCAGGTATTGCTGGCGTTGGTGTGACGGTTGGTGAGCCAACGTCTATTGACCTTGTTTGTGGTGCAGACACCTTACCCGTCACAATTTCTTCCAATTCTTCTATTTTCTCAGGATAAGTGACCTTATATAGCACAGGTCTGTCATCATATGATAATGAGACAATACCTAACTTTTCATTAAGGGTATTCAGCTTCGATGCGAAGCCAGGGCTGATACTATTGAAGTTGGAAAGCAAGATACGGTTATGGATGTAGTAGCTCCTTCCATATAGCTTATAACTATCAGGTAGAGGACCAGAAGAGTTGCTGTCTACGAAACGGCACATCTCACTTACCTGTCTGGATATTTCTGTAATGAGATTTTTATTGTCTCCAGTGAAATTTGAAGCTTTCTTTTCCAGATTTTCCATGGCCCCTTTTATTCTATTCGTATAAGTGTCCAGCTTATCTGTTCTCCCTAATCGCATCACTTTAATCATCTCTACAGAGGCACCATGTATCTCTTGAAATAAGTAAGTGTATTGATCATCCTTCTTGAAATTTAAGTAAGCCCGGAGGTCTTTGGCCAGGCGATCATGCAAGGCATTGTATTCATTAAAATAACTTACCGCCTGCTCCAGCATCTCATAACTCTTGTATATATTCTCTCTTTGATTGAGGTCTGTGGTCGAAATAAAATTTGCAATCTCAAATCTCAACTTATTAATACCTGTCAAGATATTGGTCATTTGTTGGACCCTGTTATTTAATGTACCTGCTCTTGAGGAGGAGAGCACAGTGCTAGATTCTTCAATACCTCTGCTGAGGCTCATAGCCGAATTATTGTCATCACTAGTATTGATATCTGGATTATCAAAGATGTTATCTCCCAACTCGTCATTAGTGATGTGAGTATTGATCTTATGGCTGTCTAAATCGACGTATTTATTGAGGTCTTTATTATAGTTGACAAATAAAATGTGGGCTACAGTAAGGCCATGCACACTTTCATTCATAAACTTTACGTACTTATTGAGGGCTTTAAGTTCTTCAGCGCTTTGGCAATGACTGCCTGGGCCTCCAAGCAGACAAAATACCATAGTACAAAGAAGAACTTTAATCATTTTAGGTCTGTTTTTAGTTTTAGAGGTCAAATATATGACCCCTCTATGAGCTAATAAGGGATTAACAGGTCTTTTAGCTTAGATTTATACTAATTTTAATAGTAATGAGAATATATGTAATCCTTCTGGCTTTCTTGAGCCTGTCGGTTAATACAATTGCCCAAGAACTGGTTGAATATAGCTTCCAGGTACAAGGCATGTGTGGTATGTGTAAGGATAGAATAGAGCAAACGGCGAAAGAGCTAGGCCATGCTGCGACAGCTAATTGGGATGTTGCATCTAAAGCATTTGTTGTCAACATAGATGAATCAATAACGTCTATCGACCACGTCAGAAACACCTTGGCGCAGGCCGGCCATGATAATGGCAATTTTACAGCTCCTCAAGATGTCTATGATAATCTGTATGAATGCTGCAAATACAGACCTGAACCCTCAATAACTTCAGGCTACATATTCGCCATGGAAAATGGTTCTAAAGTGCCTTTGATTGGCGCTAATATTAAGTACGAAGACACCAATGAAGGCACTACTACTGATATCCATGGATATTTCGAGTTAACTAACGCTGAGAATTTCGAAACTTTGGACATAAGTTATATCGGGTTTGAGGACCAAAAGGTGTCTATCAAGCCAGGCATCATGGATGTAATCCTAGCTGACGGTGTAGAACTGGATGTCATAGAAATTTCTTACAGAGAAAAAACGACAAGTGTTTCGTTTGTCAATGCGATCAATATTGAAGGTATATCCAGAGCAGAATTGACCAAAGCTGCTTGTTGCAACTTATCTGAAAGTTTTGAGACCAATCCATCTGTGGATGTTTCTTTTAATGATGCGATTACGGGTACGAAGCAAATCCAATTACTCGGTCTTGCTGGACCATATGTACAGATAACCAGAGAACTAATACCTGAAGTAAGGGGACTCAATAGTCTGTATGGTCTCAATAGCATTCCTGGACCTTGGATTCAAAATATACAACTCATCAAAGGTACTGGCTCGGTGGTCAATGGATTTGAGAGCATCACAGGACAAATAAATGTAGAGCTAAAAAAACCTGATGAAGAAGAGCTTTTTCACATCAATGGTTATGTAAATAATGGTGGCAGACTGGAATTAAACTCTAATTTCAGAACATCACTAACAGATAAGATATCAACTGGCATTCTTATACATGGAAAGTCATTGAGGGATGCTCATGATAGAAATGATGATGGCTTTACAGATATGCCGATGGAGGAAAATCTCATTATAGCCAATCGATGGAAATTTAAAAGTGATTTTGGGCTCATCAGTCAGGTAGGTGTTAAGTATACTTCTATAAATAATGCAGGTGGATACCATGACCACTTTACAGGAAAATCTGAAGCACATGAGACGCATTGGAGAATGTTTACTGATATCAAACGCTTGGATGTATGGGGTAAGACTGGCTATATCTGGCCTAACAATCCAGAAAGAAGTATTGGTTTACAGGTAGGGGCTTCCGTACATGAACAGGATTCGGAGTTTGGATTTTCCAGATATAATGCTGATGAGAATACACTGTATAGTAATCTCACCTTCCAGAATATCTTTTCTAATGGACATATTCTGAGATCAGGTTTGACCTATCAAAGAGATGATGTCTTAGAAATCGTGGATAAGGCGGGCGCATTTAGCAGGGTAGAGTCTGTCCCAGGCGCCTATATAGAATACACTTACAAGTCAGGTGACAAATGGTCTGTTATACCTGGCCTAAGAGTGGATCATCATAATGTGTATGGCACCTTCGTTACACCACGACTACATGCAAAATACAATCTAGCAGAGCAGTCGATTATAAGATTTACAGCAGGTAGAGGTCAGCGAACAGCCAATATATTTGCGGAGAATATAGGTTTGTTTGCCACTAACCGCTCAGTGATAATAAGGGGAGGAGATACAGATGCATCACCATATGGGTTGGACGCAGAAGTCTCTTGGAATTATGGGATCAACTTTACACATGGCCTACGATTAGCTGAGAGAGAATTGGTTATATCACTAGATGCATACCGAACTGATTTTCAAAATCAGATAGTTGCTGATTTTGAAACGACCAGACAGGTTTCTTTCTATAATCTAAATGGTCAATCCTACTCCAACAGTTTTCAGATTAAAGTTGATTACGAATTAATTCCAAATCTGGACTTAAGAGTAGCTTATAGATTGTTTGATGTCCAAAGCACCTTTGAAGGCAATCAATTATCTAAGCCTTTGGTATCTAAGCACAGAGCTTTTGCCAATGCAGCATATAATCTCAATGACAAATGGCACTTTGACCTTACTGTCAATTGGAGAGGAGCACAAAGACTGCCAAATACAGCTAATAATCCAGAACAATATAGATTGGATGAATTCTCACCCTCGTACTTCCTCACCAATGGGCAGATCAGCCGACGATGGGGTAAGAAGTGGGATGTATATCTAGGTGCCGAGAATCTCTTTAACTATAAGCAGCCTAACGCCATCATTGGAAGTAATGATCCGCTCAACAATCCATTCTTTGATGGATCTATTGTATGGGCTCCATTATTCGGCGCCAATGTATACATGGGTTTTAGATATAATCTAGTCAGAGAATAATTGAAAATTTCTTTAAACCAGAAAAGGATTACTTCTTTTTTCTCTGCCAATCGTTGTTGTGGGACCATGACCAGAATATACAATGACCTCATCTGGCAAAGGAAAAAACTTAGTCCTTATGCTTGAAAGCAAGGTCTCCATACTGCCTCCTGGCAAATCTGTTCGACCTATACTGCCTTGAAAAAGGACATCGCCGGCAATCAGTTGTTGACTTGGTTTGTGATAAAAAGAAATACTGGCAGGAGAATGCCCAGGAGTGTATAGAACCGTCAATGTCGAATTTCCAAAGGTCAACAAATCTCCCTGGTCCAAGAACTGACTGATATTGGGTCCTGCTTCATAAGACACACCATACATAGCTGCGACTTGGACCATATTGTCTAACACAACCTGTTCACCCTTATGAGAGGTGAGTTCTAGTCCATATTTTTCTGATACAAACTTATTGCCTAATACATGGTCTATATGGCAATGTGTATTGACCAATTTGACGGGAACCAAATTATTACCCTCTACAAATTGCGTCAATTGATTTCTCTCTCTGTCGTTATTACACCCAGGGTCTATTATGATACATTGGTTGGTTTCATCATAGAGGATATATGTATTTTCTTGCCAATCACTAAATGTAAAGGTATGGACTTTCATAAGTATTTTATCTTAGTGTAGATGGGCGCCAAAGGTACACATAACCTATCAAGCAACCCACCTGTACTGTTATCTCACTTAGACATTTCACTTTAAGGCATAGATGATCTAAAGTATTTATTATAATCCCACCTCCAAGCTGACCAGCAGAGGTTATAAGCAGAACAAACACTCATTTTACATTAAGATCAGCCAGATAAATTAAACTTGTCGGGGTAGAACACTTAGACTATCCAACAAATCACCAAATTTTGGACAAAAAACTGTATTTTTCATTACCTGATTGGAGATCTTCACCTATTGATAGTGAAGTAATCTTAATTGGGTCAAAGCAGAACTTTACGATGATGATAAAAGTTTAATCTGCCGTGATAATCTTAGCTTTTAATGGATATGCGTTTCAGAATCTTACTACTTACATGCTGTCTTTTTGCTTTTGCCAACATACAAGGGCAATCCATTGCAACTGAGTTTGGCAAGAACAGGGTACAATACCATAATGACAAGTATAATTGGTCCCGCTATGAAACCGAAAATTTTGTCACCTACTGGTATGGGAAAGCAAGAAATATTGCACAACCTACTATCCAATTGGCCGAGAGAGATCATGAGGAAATACAGAAAATACTGGAGCACACCCTAAGCAGAAAGCTGGAGATTATAGTCTATACCGATCTGACAGATCTTAAGCAATCTAATATTGGCCTGAATGAGGCATTTACCAATAAGGAAAAAACAACAAAAGTTGATGGCAGTAAGATTCTAGTTTACTTTGATGGTGACCACCAAAAACTGCGGACTCAGATTCGAAAAGGTATATCTGCAGTCTATCTGAATTCAGTATTGTATGGATCTAATCTACAGGAGATAGTTCAGAATTCGATATTACTTAATTTGCCCAATTGGTTTGGTGAGGGCCTCATCAGTTATTCTGACCAGCCTTGGGACAGATTTATTGAAGATGAATTTCGGGATCTTATTATAAGGTCCAAAAAACTGGATTTCGAAAAGTTAATGGAGGAGCATCCCAGAGTAGTCGGTCATAGTCTGTGGTATTTTATTGCAGAGACTTATGGTAGCTCTAATATTGCAAATATTGTCTATCTGACAAGAATCAGCAGAAGCTTGAATAATAGTTTTCTATTTGTGCTCGGTGAGGAGTTTGATGTCATCATGGACAAATGGACTGCCTACTTCAGAAACTACTATTCAATAGAAAAGAACAACTTTAATCCAACAGACGAATCTGGAGAATTTACTCTCAAAAATATCAAAGGAGTACCCATAAGTAAATACCGTATCAGCCCTAATGGCAATTATTTGGCCTATGTAGTGAATGATAGGAGCAAAGAGCGAGTTTACATTAGAGACTTGTCGACTGGCGAAGAACGCTTAATCCTGAAAAATGGATACAAGAATATATTCCAAGAACCAGACTATAACTATCCACTAATAGCCTGGCATCCTAGCTATCCTGAACTGAGTATCATATATGAGAAAAGAGATATTGCTTGGTTAAGACGCTATGACGTTAAAGATGACAGTTCTGAAGAGGAGGAAATGACAAAGAACTTCCAACGCGTATACAGTATGTCTTATATAGCACCTGAAGAATACCTGCTGTCGGCAACTACAGATGGTTATTCGGACCTATATCATTATAAATCTGACAATAGGCATCATACAAGAATAACTGAAGATTTCTATGATGACTTAGATGCAGAATATGTAAGCGTCAATGGTAAGAAGGCCATTTTATTCAAATCCAACAGAACAGAAGATAATCTCGAAAAGAGTAAAATAGATACTATCCTACCAGTCCAAAATTTTGACCTTTTTCTTTTAATGGGACTATCGGCAGAAGATGAGTTAATCAGATTAACTCGAACACCGAATGTAAATGAGAGATTGCCTTACATGAACAATGACAATAAAATTGTATACATCCATGGAAGCTCTGGCATAGAAAATATATATGAGCATGATTTGACTACAGGAGATATTACTCCACTCACTAATGCTGAGAGAAATATTATTAAGCATCATACTGTGCCCAAAAGTGCAGACCACTTTTATAATTATTACTACTTCGGTAACTATGTCAATCTCAATCTGGCAAATCAAAATGAGGCCATAACGCCACCCTACAGAACGACCTTGTCTAAAAAGCTGAAACAATCGTCTGATGTCATTATTCCATTCCTACCTAAGAACGAAAAGGAACAGGTGCAGCTTGAAGAAGGGATGATGTTTCAAAGTCAATTTAATGATGCCGAGGATTTGCAGCCTATTCAAGATACAGAGACCAAAGAGGTTTCTGATAAGATGTTTGAAAAATATTTCAAGGACTACTATTCTGACAGCTACCTTGATGGTAAGCGGATTATTAAATTCAAATCGGTACGGGCTAGTGCATATCGAAATCAGTTTAGGTTAGCCGATTTTCAGACCAAACTAGATAACAGTGTCCTCTTTGAAGGGTTGGAAAGTTTTACTGGAGAGAATACAGAATTAAATACAGTACCTACTTCTATCCTGCTTAAAGGCATTATCAAAGACTTACTAGAGAATTACGAAATTAATGTAGGACTTAGAATACCCACAAGATTTAACGGTTACGAATATTTTGTAACCATGGATGACAATCTTAAAACCTGGGATAAGCGGGTAGCCATATACCGTAGGGTCGCCACAAGTATTCTGGATCAGAATTCACTAGATGAGACCAGAGATGAAAGAAGAACTTTTATAGGGTTGGTCAGATTTAAGTATCCTTTCAGTGTCTACAGCTCATTAAGACTGACACCTTCACTTAGATTTGACAGGTATTTTTTACAGGCTACAGACACCAACTCCTTTGAGTCTGGGATAGACTTCGAACAGAGACTCAGCTTCAAAGCAGAATTTGTATTTGATAATTCTTATGATGTCTCTCTGAATATTAAAAATGGCACCAGGTTAAAGATATATGCGGAGGGTATCAATCAATTCGACTTTGATTTTGTTAATGGCATCGATTTAGATTTTTCTACTGCTGTAACTGGTGTATTTGGGGTAGATGCTCGTCATTATATACCTGTCTTTAGAAAAGCGGTGTTGGCATTGAGAGGTGCTGCTGCTACTTCCATTGGAACGCGGCGTGTGGTGTATTATCTTGGAGGAGTAGAGCAATGGATAGGCGCTAGTCAGGAAGAAGGTATTCCTGTCCCAAGCGGCACTGAGAGTGCATTTCGGGTGTTGGCTCCACATCTCAGAGGTTTCCGAAATAACATAAGGAATGGCAATAGCTTTGCGCTTACCAATACAGAATTTAGATTGCCTATTGCCCATTTTATTGGGTTAGGGAGAAGTTCATTTGGGTTTTTTAGAAATCTGCAACTAACTTCTTTCTTTGACGCAGGTCTTGCTTGGTTTGGTGTCAATCCTGACTCAGAAGAAAATACACTTAATACTGTGATGGTTAGCAGCCCTGAAAATAATCCCTCCATTATAGTCAATGCCAGATTCTTTAGGGCACCACTCATATACGGGTATGGATTTGGCGTTAGGTCTACAGTATTAGGATACTTTGTTAAATTTGATTACGGATGGGGAGTAGAGAATGGAATGAGAAGAGACCCAAGATTCTATTTCAGTTTGGGAATGGATTTCTAATAACCTAAAAAACTACTTATGCCAAATTTTAAGTTTTGGTTTTTGCTCGGCTTAGTTACAAGTCTATTGGCGTGTGGAGACCAATCTAAGAATGTCACTTCTTCTGAGCAAAAGGATATTGAAAATATAAATATCCGAATGTCCAAAGATCCTAAACTACTCCACCCTATATATTCTCCATCATCTGCAAGCAGAGAATTATTCCAATATATATTTACACCTCTGGCTGATTTCCATCCTAAGACATTAGAACTTATCCCAGTTATTATCAAAGAAATACCCGAAGGATATAATCATGATGTGAATAAAGAATCATGGGTAACCTACTTGATGGAAATAAAGGAAGATGCAAGGTGGTCTGATGGGCAACCGATTACTGCTAAAGATGTTAAGTTTACACTTAATCTGATCAACCATCCTGATGCACCTTCGACGCCTTGGAAGTCTTATTTCAGTCAGATCAAATCTGTTACACTAGAAGATAATAATGACAAAAAATTTGGCGTCTCTTTTGATGCCGCCTATATGCTTGCGTTAGAAGCAGCAACGACTATAAGTATACTTCCTTCTCATATATATGATCCTGAAGGTCTTATCACTGAGCTAGAATTATACGATTTTATGAATGCTGAACCGTTAGAGAATTCAGCCTTTAAGGAAATATTTGAAAAAATAAGTGAATCAAAGAATCAAAAATTAGACGTTGTACAAGCTGGTCCATACAAACTATCTGCATTCGAAACAGATCAATACTACTTATTAGAAAAAATACCAGACTATTGGGGTAAGGCGTACCCAGATATACCTCTGCTAAATGCAAACGTTGAGAAACTTACCTTCCTAATTGTGCCGGATGAATTGACGGCCTCTACTATGCTGAAAGAGGATAAATTAGACTTAGTTCAATTCAGCAAAGGAGGGACTTTTATAGAAATGAGAGATGATGAAATAATAGCTGATAAGTATAATTTTCATATACCACCACAAATGAAATTCTATTATATAGGCATAAATAATAGCAGACCTTTATTGGCGGATAAGAATGTCAGAAGAGCACTAACATATATTGCAGATGTAGATGATTATATCCAAAGTTTAGAAGGAGGATTAGGCTCACGAACAACTGGGAACTTTAACCCACTGAAACCATACTATAATGATAAACTCACACCTATACCTTATGACATAAATAAAGCCAAGCAGATTCTTGCTGAAGAAGGATGGGCAGATTCGAATAATGATGGGATATTAGATAAAGTAGTCAATAATCAACAAACTGACTTAGAACTCGACTTGTATATTTCTGGCGGTGCACTGGGCAAAAATATGGCTCTGCTCTATCAAGAAAGTGCTAAAGAAGCGGGTGTTAAGATAAATATTGTGGCCAAAAAAAGCTTCATCACAGATCATGTTTTGAAACTAGATTATGATCTTGCCTTACTTGTGAGTAGTCAGGACGTAGGTACTGATGATCCCTATAATCGTTTTCATTCAGATAATATCAAAAGTCCAAATTTGAATCCTACAGCCTATGGCAAATCAGAAGTAGATGATCTGATAGATAAGTTGAGATTGGAGCGAAACAAAGAGAAGCAAACAGCATTATTTCATGAGGTTCAAGAGTTATTATATAATGATTATCCAAACGTATATCTCTACTGCCCAGTAGGCAAAATTGCAATTAGCAATAAATTCAATGCTACTACAACCAGTAAAAGACCAGGTTATTTGGCCAATACATTTGAATCTAAATCATAAAAGGCTAGACGGCAACGGTAAGCCCTGAAAAGGTCTTTGGCCTTTTACTAACTTCACAATGGAACGGAAGAAAGTCATATGTCATCACAGCTGAGGTCATATATATTATTAAGAATACTGGTTATTATACCCACACTAATAATAATCAGCCTAGTCATATTTTTCTTAAGTCAACATGTCCCTCAAGACCCTGCTTCCACAGTAACAAGAATGCGTGTGGGAGATGAACCACTCAACCAAGAGCTTATCTATGATGAGGTGTATAGAGATTTAAGTATGCATCTACCCAACTTCTATTTTTCTATCACACCGCGTCACTATCCAGCTACATTAAACAGCATTAGCAATAAAGACACAAGAAAAAAGGTTAAGGAACTTCTCCAATCAGGAATCCCGTACTCAAAGATTGTTGTCGATGGTGAAAAAATAAAATCTTCATATTCTGGTGGAGGTAATAATATTCTCTTCCCAAAATTTCACTGGAATGGTTTTTCAAACAAATATCACACTTGGATTAAATCCTTCTTCTCAGGAAGTATGGGTTATTCATTAATAGATAACCAACCTGTAAGCACCAGAATAGGTAAGGCCTTCTTATGGACAATTACCTTAGGATTTATTGGCATTGCCTTTGCTTATCCTGTAGCAATTCTGATTGGTATGAGATTGGCACGTAATTCAAAATCAAGAAGTAATAAGCTAATCAATCAATTTCTGTATCTACTATATTCCATTCCCTTTTTCTGGATAGCAACCATGATGGTCATATACTTTACGACAGACACCTATGGTAGCTGGATGAATATTTTTCCATCTGTTGGTGTTCAAATATATCCGGGCAAGTCTACCCTATATCAAATCATCGGAAATGCAAAAAACTTTATTCTTCCTGTATTTTGCCTCAGCATACCCGCCATTACCTACATTGCCACTTTTGTAAAGAGAGGTATTATAAATGAGATGTCCCAACCCTATATTACGCTAGCTGCTACAAAAGGGCTAACCCAAAAACAGATACTCAGAAAACATGCCTTTCCAAATGCTTTGCTTCCATTGATCACCATTTTTGCAGAATCTATTGCAAGTGTTTTAGGTGGGACTTTACTGATAGAAGTCATATTTAACATTCCAGGCATTGGTAGACTATTATTTGACTCTATAGGAACTGCAGATTGGAATATTGTCTTCAGCATAGTTTTGGTTGTAGCACTTATCACTACGTTATCGTATCTGTTGGGTGATATCCTCTATGCGCTTGCCAATCCAAAAATTAGATTTGCCTAGACTAATCAGAAAATATTGGAATAATAAAAAAGGAATCTCTAAGCAGCAATTCTACTTCCTTGCAATATTTATTGTGACAGGCATTCTTTATCGGTATATAGCTAATGACAATTACTTGGTTTGCACAGAAAAAGGTATATCTATCCAAGTAAGTAAAGATCAGTGCACTTCTGGTATCAAAGCCTTAATTCCCTACAGTGCTCATACTATAGACAAGAAGAACAGAAGCGTTGGCCCTTTTGACAAGCAGGATATTTCCTCACTGTATTTTAGACATTGGTTAGGCACAGACTTATTGGGTCGAGATGTACTTGCAGGGCTCATCTGGGGATCAAACGTGGCATTAAGGGTGGGGATATTTGCTTCATTAATCTCACTTATAATCGGTCTATTAATGGGTTATCTCAGTGGCTACATTGGAGATGACACATTTAAGATATACAAGTGGCAACTCTTAGTTACCGTACTACTTCTATTGTTAGCCATCTTTTATTTGACCTATGCTTCTGGTATAGTAAAATGGCTATTCTCAGTAGCATTGATTTTGTGGTCAATTTTTCTGGTGGTTGTAAATGATTCAGCATATATGGGCAAGGATAAGATCACCATTCCATTTGATATCATTATATCAAGAATCATTGAGGTATTTAGAGCGGTGCCAGATATTTTTATAGTACTCGTATTAGTTAGTTTAGTCAAAAAGTCGTCGGTAGTCAGTGTAGTAT
>CAZPUF010000006.1:0-35058 GCA_964589705.1 uncultured Saprospiraceae bacterium
CCCAGCCATAATCATTCTTGCTACCCATAAGAAAATTATATCCCATCCAGTAACCAATACAGTTGTTGGATAATAGTATTCAATCTCCTTTCTGTCATAGAAGCCATCAAATACACTCATTGGCCACAACCAAGATGAAAACCAAGTATCCAATACATCTTCATCTTGCTTTAAGTCTTCAATTTTCAATGTTTTATTGCCAGTTTTCTCTTTGGCTTGAGCAAGTGCTTCTTCAGGTGTTTCTGCCACAAATACCTCATCCCCCAAATAATAGGCTGGAATTCGCTGCCCCCACCAGAGTTGTCTCGATATGCACCAGTCACGAATGTTTTCCATCCAATGCCTGTAAGTATTTTTATACTTCTTAGGAAAGAAATCAACTGTATCATTCATCACAGCCTCTAGCGCGGGTTCTGCTATGCGCTTCATATCTACGTACCACTGCAAGGATAGTTTAGGTTCTACGATAGCATTGGTACGTTCCGAGCGACCAACATTATGTACTAAATCTTCTTCTTCTACTAACTGTCCTGCTTCTCTAAGATCTGCTAGTATTAGCTTTCTGGCTTTAGCTCTGTCCTCTCCTACATAGAGCTTACCAGCCTCGCTAACGGTCCCATCATCATTCATCATATCGATGACTTCAAGATTATGGGTCTTACCTATTTCATAATCGTTAGGATCATGCGCGGGTGTCACTTTGAGTGCTCCAGTCCCAAACTCCTTGTCGACATAGCTATCGAAAATGATAGGAATCGCTCTGCCCAACAAAGGGACAATTGCTTTCTTTCCTTTAAAATGAGTATATCGTTCATCCTCAGGATTAACTGCTATCCCTGTATCCCCCAAAATAGTTTCTGGTCTTGTGGTCGCTATCGTGATGTAGTTAGCTTCTCCTTCTATCTTATACTTAACGTGATATAGTTTGGCAGATTCTTCTTTGTATAGAACCTCTTCGTTAGATAGTACTGTCTGAGCTACTGGGTCCCAATTAACCATGCGTTGTCCCCGGTATAACTTACCTCTCTTATATAGTGAGACAAACACTTTGATGACGGCATTATATCGCTCTTCATCCATTGTAAATGCTGTTCTGTCCCAATCACATGAGGCCCCTAATTTTTTGAGTTGTTGCAAAATGATGCCACCATACTTATGTGTCCAATCCCAGGCATGTGTTAAAAATTCTTCTCTGGTCAAATCAGATTTCTTAATCCCCTTCTCTCTAAGTGCTCTCACAACTTTTGCTTCAGTGGCAATAGATGCATGATCGGTCCCAGGCACAAAACAAGCATTCTTACCTTCCAATCTGGCTTTCCTAGTGAGAACATCTTGTATAGTGACATTGAGCATATGTCCCATATGCAATACACCGGTAACGTTAGGCGGCGGTATAACAATGGTATATGGTTCTCTGTCATCTGGCTTTGACTGGAAATACTTTCTTTCTTCCCAGTACTTATACCATTTCTCCTCTATCTGACTGGGATCGTATTTATTACTCTTTTCCATACCTCAAAGATATAATTACAGATTCAAGGAAACCATAATATGTTTTATAGAAAAAAATCACTTCCCTTTACACCAAATATCTCTTAACTTACATCTAATGATTACAACCGCTCTTATTCGTGTATAATGAATCACATATCATAGTAAAATGTAAAGCCCAGGATAGGGTTGCTCAAAAGACCTTATACACTAGGTATGCACCGCTGTTTTTTAGCATTTGCTTGAGATACATAAAAAATAGACCTGCAGCGGAGGATGTGATGATTGAGAGTTTTTACAGAATCTATAGTAAAATCAATCAATACAAGGGTAAAGGCAGTTTTGAGGGTTGGATGAAGCGAATTGTAATCAATGAATGTTTGATGTATCTGCGCAAAAACAATAACATGAACATGCATCTCGAATTGGAAAAGGCTAAGAATATTAGCGAACCAGCTCAGATAATAAGTAACATCAATTTCAAAGAAGTCGTAGAACTACTGCAGCAATTGCCTGCTGGTTATAGAACTATATTCAATCTGTATGTCATAGAGGGTTATAAGCATAGAGAAATTGCTGAAGAACTAGGGATAAGTATCAATACCAGTAAGTCCCAATTAATTTTGGCAAAAAAGAGACTTAGAGCACTCTACAAAAAAAAACATAATTATCACGTAAACTCAAACCAAATTTGAATCCTAGTGAAAGAATTTGACCACATAAAGAAGACTTCGCAATCAGCACAGACTCCACCTCCATCTCGAATCTGGGATAATGTGACCAGAAGGTTGGATAATGATAACAATGAGCACCTAATATCAAAGAGACAGCAGTATAGATGGTTCAGCATGACTGCTGCGTGTATAGCTTTTATTGCCGTGGGTTCAATGATATATCTCGAATCTAATACACTGTCTGAGCCACCAAAAGGACATATAGCTGGATGGGAGGAACTTCAATCTACAAATTCAGCCTTTTACGATTCAAAAAAACTACATGGCCTTTATCAAGCCTATAATTCAAGGCAAGGAACCAATAATCCTATTTGAATGGGCTTCTAGGCTGCCAATCATTTTCCGGGACGAATTGAGCCAACAATCTAGGCAGTAATTTATTTATAGGCTTATTATGATACTTGAGATGTACATACATCTCATGGGGTACCGCGCCTACACTACTTTTAATTTCTAAAGCAGTTCGACTTAGATTTAGATAGCTGGCGTTGTCTTCTATAGCTGTCTCTATAAGTTTGAGTAGGATATTAAAGTAGATCTGATACGTTGAATTCAATTGGACATCATAACCAAGAAAGTGAGCATCCCCTTGGGGACCATTACTTATATAGGTGTAAAAGGCTATTAACTTTTCATCTAAGAATACACCGACCAACTTCAGTTTATCACCCATCTGCTTCTTAAGCGCTCCAAAATAGCCCTCACCCAATAGAAATAAGCTAAAGACCGCTCTATCAGCTGTTTTCTTATAGAGCTTATACATATCATTATTATATCTCTCAGCACCAGCTTCATCAAGTTCTCTAAAGGTAAGCGCATCGCCTTTCTTCTTTACTTTTTTGAATTTGACTCTGTATTTTGATTTGACGGCTTTGAGATAATCATCATAAGTTGTCCAATCTTCATGCAAATGAATGACCATATCGGGCTGCACAACAAACTGAGTATAATCTTGATGGTTAAATGTTAATTTCTGCAAAGGTCCTTCCTTATAGAAATCCTTGAGTAAGGTGCTATTGATCTTTACGCCTTGCTCTTTTTTCGCATAGACTATAACCTCTGATAGTATTGTGGAAGCCAACTCTGAAGTATGAGTGGTTATTGCAGCATCTAGCCTCATCCCGAACTCCCCTGTCAATAATACATTACCACAAACAAGGATATTATGTTTGATAAAACCAAAGGCGAACTTAGTCAGTGACACCTTAATTTTTTCCCAAAGAGCTTCACTATGTGCATGTACTCTGAAATCTTCCTTAAGCTTGATTTGTTTGCATTGACAATATACTAGCCCAACGATCTGCTCTTGCAGATATACACAGACATAATAGTATCTATAACCTATTGGACCTTGGGATTCCAGGACACTTAAATAATCTGATTGTACGTACACATTCTCACCACAATGCCTGTCCCACTGCTCAATAATATTGCTGATATTATCAGTAATAGTAATGCTCAAGCCCTTATAGCTTGGAACAGAAAGTGATGTTGAATACGGCGTCATTAATTATGTAAGAATGCTTGATATAAGATTATTGTATTTCGCGTATAGCTTTATAGGCTTGAGACCATTTATAAGAATTACATTTTTCTAATCCACATTGTGCTCTAAACCAATATTCGATAGCCATTTGAAGATCATTATTGATACTCATGAATGTTGAAAAATTATCTCCAAGTTTCTTATTATCTACTGTGGCATATGAACTCACTAAGAATCTATGCTCTACTGTGTCAGTTTTAAATGAAAATAAACTCAAAGGTTTGACATTAACAGTCTGGCCCTTCTCTAGTCGTTGACTAAGTATAATTGTTTTTAATGGCGTCTTTCTATTATCGTGAGTCACTTCTCCAACATTAAAGAAAGGTGGCACCTCCAAGTCTTCAAATGGAGAATACACCTCACCTGCTGGCACAAAGATGGTAGATTCCAAAATACCATCTTTATATAAAACATCAGGCTTCTCTGATTTGGAGGAATTTGAGCATGAAAACAGTAGCGAAAGGGCTACCAAAGCAAATATAATTTGGTTTGACATTGGAGTATTTCTGTGATCTAACACTAATATTGCAATATTAGCTAAATATTAGATTTGTCACCATCTAACATAGATGCTGATGACAGATGACGTTTAAGTAATTAATTCGTTTACTTTGCAGCAAATTTAGATTCAATGAGTCAATCTTACTTTAAACCAGAAGACTTAAAAAAGTTTGGGAATATTACCGATTTCCAAAAAGAGTATGGCGAAAAGTTCTTTGAGTACTATAACTCTGTGTTTCAAGAAGGTAGTCTAACTGCTCGTGAGAAGGCATTAATCGCGTTGGCTGTTGCTCATGCTGTTAATTGCCCTTACTGTATGGATGCCTATACCAATGCCTGCCTTAAGAAAGGCGCTGATGAAGAACAAATGATGGAAGCAGTCCATGTTGCTGGCGCAATAAAGTGTGGTGCTACCTTAGTAAATAGTGTTCAGATGATGAATCAGGTAAATAAAAAATTAATGTAATGGGGGTAAAGCAAAAGACTAAAAGTTTAAAGGCGAGAGGAAGTAGCCTTTCTAGCACATTCATGCAACTGAAGGTCCTTAGTGGTCGTGAGGAGGTTAAGGTTGATATTCCCCATTTCGAAAAAAGGATAGGAGAACACGGATTAGATCAAGGTATCCTACCTTCTAAGGTTGACATATTTCAGATTAATATCGGAAAATTATGCAACCAGACCTGTGCTCACTGCCATGTAGATGCTGGTCCTGATAAGAAAGAGGAAAATATGGATTTGGCCACTCTTGAGAAGTGCCTTGAGATAATCATCGATCATGATATCCCTACTGTGGATATTACAGGTGGAGCGCCTGAGATGAATCCACACTTTAGATGGTTTGTAGAGGAGTGTTATAAAGCTGGTAAAAAAGTGATGGTGAGATGTAATCTGACGATTATAATGGCTAATAAAAAATACCATGATCTGCCGGATTTCTTTAAAGCTAATGGGGTTCAAGTTGTTTCTTCACTACCTTACTTCAGCAAAAACCGAACAGATTCTCAGAGGGGAGATGGTGTCTTTGAAGATAGTATATCCGCTCTACAGCGCCTTAATGAAGTAGGTTATGGCAAAGAAGGTACTGGCTTGATTTTGGATTTAGTACACAATCCTTCTGGAGCATATCTTCCTGGAAACCAAGCTGAATTAGAGTCAGAATTCAAAAGACAACTCAAGACGAAGTTTGATATAGAGTTCAATGCCTTATATGCTATTACAAATCTGCCAGTGAGTAGATTCTTGGAGTACCTAATAGAGAGTGGTAATTACGAAGAGTATATGATTGAGCTGTCAAATGCATTTAATCCCATGACATTGGATGGATTAATGTGCAAGAATACATTATCTATTAGCTGGGATGGATATATCCATGATTGTGACTTCAATCAAATGTTGGATTTAAAATCAAATGTCAAGCATCCGCATATCAATGACTTTGATATGGATAGCTTAATGGCCCGAAAAATTATTACAAACCAACATTGCTATGGTTGCACTGCTGGTGCAGGAAGTAGCTGTGGTGGGGAGGTTGTTTAATAGCATTGCGGTCTGTAACTTCAATTTTAACCTAGATTTATATTGCATAACAAATTATTATGCTGATAGCAATCGTTAATTTTGCAGTGCTTTAATAACAAATTATGACTATTAGACTTTTAGTTGGACTTATCACTTGGTCCTTCGTTATGCTTTCTTGCAAAACAACAAAAGAGGTTATCCAACCGACAGTGAATCTGGAAGATGTGGCCGTCACTCAGGACGATCTTGTATTTAAATTGAAAAAAGGAGCTTGTTATGGAAGCTGCCCTCATTATGAGTTCAATATATATGACAATATGTATGCTGAATTTATTGGGGCTAGGAATACAGATAAAATTGGCACTTATGCAAAATTTATCACAAAGGAAGAATTTACAAATCTGACATCTGAGTTTGACAAAGCCAAATTTCATGATCTGGACGATAATTACCCCAGTAATATAGCAGACCTACCTACTATGAGGATATCATATAATAAGGATGCAGTATTGAAAACAGTAGCAGGGAAGCGAGAAAGACCAGAATCTGTCCACAAACTTCAATTCATGTTAGAAAAGATAGCAGAACACCAGGAGGGATGGACTAAGATTAGCGATAACACAGGAATAAATGTTGAAGCAAAAATTAATAAATCACAGATTGTAGTTGATATAGCAAAAGGCAACGAGTTGGCGAGATGGTTTGATAAGATGAAAACTCAATTTGGATTTCAAATTGTGGAAAGGTTAAAAAATGATAGTAGTTCTTGGTTGATTACTTATAACACTAAGAAACATACACCTGAAGAAGTCCTCACCTACCTTCAATCCGATCCTGTTGTAGGTTCTGCAGAATTCAAAAAAGAAAATTAAACATCCTTTTATATCGCTATCAGATGTGACTTAGAAGATGCATTTCAGTCATATTACAGATATCTTTGATATAAAATTTCAAGTGATATGGGTAGAATATTTATAATGGTGACGGTTATGTTTTGGAGTGCGATATGTGTTGCTCAAAATCATATAGTTGTAGACAAAGCTATCCAGGCAAAAGTCAATCAACACAACCAGACCTACTTCACTCATGAGATAAAGAAAGGAGAAACCTTATATAGTCTTGCAAGGTATTTCAAAATACCTCTCACTGACTTACTGCTAGTGAACAAAATGAAAAGCGGTAAAACGCTTCCCCTCGGTGCAACCGTAATTATTCCCCTAGCTGTAGAGCACATTAAAAATACAGCTTACAAAAAATCTGATAGCTGGACACCAATATACTACCAAGTCAAAAAACAAGAAACGCTATATAGAATATCGAAGGTCTATTTTCCTCAACAATTGGAGGACTTAATTAAAAGAAACAACACGAGATCATTTGCTGTCAAGCCAGGAGAGCATCTATTGGTCGGTTGGTGGGCAGCACCTCAGGATGAAAAAGACTTATCTGACTTAACCAGACGTATCAAGCAAAGATTGAAAGAACGGTTACAGAATAATGGGCCTCCAGTCACCCAAGCTCCAGAGCAAACACCTACTTCATCCGATACGTTATCTACGGCTACTGAAAGTGATGAACTGATCAGTGAGCTTGATGATATTTTATCTCAGATAGAAGATATATCAGAGAACACTGACTCCACTGATACCCAAGTCACAGAATTCAATTATAAGAAAGGTATTGCCTATTGGGATAAAGAAGGCCACGATAGAGAAAATCTATTTGTGATGCACAGTAAGGCAAAAGCTAATTCATATATCAGTTTGAGATATTCTGTGACAGGGAAGGAAGTAACCGCGCAGGTTATCAGCCCAATTCCATCCAATTTGTATGCTGCAGATGTTGACATAGTCATTACGCCGGCAGTGGCCCAAGCATTAGGCGCATTAGATAGTCGATTTGAGATTCAAATGGACTATTACGAATAAGAAAACAAAGAGAAAATGTATCATAAAAACGTGCTTTCAACGATTGGTAATACGCCACTCATCAAACTCAACAAGGTAGTGGAGGATATTCCAGGCACAATTTTAGCCAAGGTGGAGACTTTTAATCCAGGCCATAGCATTAAAGACAGAATGGCTTTGATGATGATAGAAGATGCTGAAAAAGATGGCAGACTCCAACCTGGTGGCACTATTATAGAATGCACTTCAGGTAATACAGGTATGGGCTTAGCGTTAGCCGCTTGTGTCAAAGGATATAAATGCATCTTTACCACAACCGATAAGCAATCGCCAGAAAAATTTGACATACTTAGGGCTGTTGGCGCTGAAGTCATTGTCTGCCCTACAAATGTAACTGCAGATGATCCGCAATCCTATTATTCTGTTGCCGAGAGGTTATCTAAAGAAACTCCCAACTCCTTCTGGTGCAATCAATATGATAATCTATCTAATAGAAAAGCACACTATCTCTCAACGGGCCCAGAGATATGGAAACAAACGGAAGGTAAAATCACTCATCTGCTAGCTGGGGTTGGTACAGGTGGCACCATATCTGGAACGGGAAAATATTTAAAAGAACAAAATCCAAATATCAGAATTCTTGGAATAGACACCTATGGATCTGCATTGAAGAAATATCATGAAACGGGCGAATTAGATGAAGGTGAGATTTATCCATACATCACTGAAGGCATTGGGGAAGATATTATTCCTGCCAATATCGACTTTGAAACGATAGACAGAATGGAGAAGGTTACAGATAAGGATGGTGCATTGATGTGCAGAAGATTGGCAAGGGAAGAAGGCTTATTGCTGGGGTACTCAGCAGGGTCAGCTGTTGCTGGATTAGGGAAATTTGCTGATGAATTAAATGACGATTCTTTGGTTGTTATTATCATACATGACCACGGCACACGTTATATAGGTAAGATGTACAATGATGAATGGATGAAAAAAAATGACTTCATCTAACTCAGCAATAAATTAATAATCAAACAACAACAATGAAAAAAATATTAACCGCCTTTACATGCCTTGTCCTGATCTTGAGTTATTCATGCAGTGAGGACAATTGTGCAGATCTTGATTGTGGTCCAAATGGTGATTGTAATCCTGATACAGGTGCTTGTATGTGTGATCCAGGCTTTTCTGGCACCAACTGTGAAATTAATATTTGCGATACTACAGATTGTGGTTCCAATGGTACTTGTGACCCAGTTACAGGAGATTGTAATTGTGAAGAAGGATACTCAGGAGAAAACTGCGAAATTAATGTATGCGACACTGTAGACTGTGGGCCAAATGGAGATTGCTTTGAGAGAGACGGTACCTGTATTTGCAACCCAGGTTTTGAAGGAGAAAGATGTGAAACAGAAACCAGATCAAATTTTGTTGGGGAATATATCGGTGATATTGTTCCATGCGTACCAAGTATACTGGCATCACAAATTCCAGATGACATATTAGAATCACTAACGATGACACCTATAGAAGTTACGCCTAATGCTGAAGATATTTCATCGGTTGACATCGGAGCAAGCAATAGTATGGTTTTAGGTCTCTCTGTCGTCGCCAATATCACTGAAGAATCTTTTACTATAGACGAATTCATGCAAGAATTGGAGGTTGATACCCCTATTGGCACAGTTACAATTACAGTTATCGGAGAAGGGACTGGATCTTTTATTGACAATGATAATATGCAACTCAATTTGAGTCTTGTATATCAAACAGTTTTAGGAGTATTCAATAGTGAATGCGAAATCATATTTACAAAACAGTAATAAGAATAGCGTAAAAATTAAATAAAAGGCCTTCCAGTTTGTTACTTGGAGGGCCTTTTTCTGCTAATGAAATAATATCACTCGGTTCATCTCTCTATATTTGGTTTGAATAGGTACAATGAAAATTATCGTCACTACACAGGAAGGATTAGAAGAAGTCTGCGCCAGAGAAATGGCCAACTTAGATTTGCAAGATATTGAAATCCTTAGGAGAGGTGTTTCTTGTCAAGGCAATTGGGCACAACTTTACAAATGCAATTATCTTTTACGAACGGCAGTAAGAGTCCTTGTTCCTATACACGAATTCGATGTAAATGATCAAGACGAATATTACGAGGCTATCAAAAGTATCAATTGGACTCAATACATTAAACCTGACCAAACTTTTGCCATCAATTCAGTTATCACAGGAGAACTCTTTACGAATAGTCTCTTTGCTACTTTCAGAGCAAAGGATGCCATAGCAGATAGGATAACAGAAGAAAAAGGATCTCGACCTGATGTAGACATAGACAACCCTTCCATCGTTATTAATATTTACGTCAATCAAGATAAGTTATCGGTAGCCTTGGATAGCACAGGTCATTCACTCCATCTGCGTGGTTACAAAGAACGATCATATAAGGCACCTCTTAATGAAGTATTCGCGGCAGGCATCATCAAATTAGCAGGTTGGGATGGCTCACAAGATTTTTACGACCCAATGTGTGGTTCAGGTACTTTTACCACAGAGGCATTGATGATGGCAGCTAATGTTCCACCTGGTAGACTGATAAAGAGATTTTGTTTTCAAAACTGGACAGAATATTATCCAAAAATTTGGAGAAGTATTAAAAGAACTGCCGAAGAAGATATCATTGCACCAAAGTGTAATTTTTACTCTAGTGATCTCAATCCATATGCTACACGTGATTTGAGAAAAAATTTGCAACGTATACCCTTCAAAGAGATCGTCAAAATCAAAGAGAAAGACTTTCTAGAAGAAACTGGTCAGCAGGATGCTATCCTATTTCTTAACCCACCATACGATAAAAGAATTAAGATTAGAGATGTCAAGAACTTCTACCGAAAAATCTCTGATGCCCTTAAGCAACACTGGCAAGGGTCTACGGCCTGGGTAATATCTGGCAATAATCAGGCTATGAAGTCGTTTGGACTTAAACATAGCGCAAAATATAGTGTAGATAATGGCGGGATACCGTCCAAGTTGTATAAATTTGAATTATATGGTGGCTCACGGAAACAGAAACATAATAAAGCTCTATAGCCTGACGATTATTCTAATCACGATATTCGTCACTCCTTCCTTTACCCAATCTCTGTCTATAGAATCTCTCAGGTTAGATAAAATTGATTCATTATGCATAGTACCAGATTTGAAGTTAGACTATGCACTATTATCCAAGCCAAAAGCTATACTGAATATAGAATCAACAAAAAATCAATCTGTCATGGTTAAGAAATTTGATTATCTCAAGGCTTACCATGACCACTTAGGCATCTTTTGCAAAGCCGAAAATATAGCCAGCCAAAAAGCGACAGTCAACTTGAGAATGAGGTTAGGAAGTCTGGAGTACGTAGACAGGATGGAAGGAAAGATAAGGTAAAGCAATTACAGAATATCCTTAAGGTCTGATACACCTATATACTCATGACAAGTAAATCCTTCACCATATTCCACAGCTATTCTTCTTCCAAAATCTTGGGATCTTCCTCTTAATCCATCCAAAAAAGACTTAGACGAAATCGGTGTTTGTGGTCCTTTAGAATCCTTCTGATAAAACTGAGTTTCAAAGCATTTGACAAGTTTTATCTTCTTATCCATATACATTGAAATATCTACCACGATGTCTGGCTTGATATAATGATCCTGTATATAGTGGAGGACTTTGCGAGGACGCCATGGCGCTTGATTTGTTTTTCCTGATTTGGTTTTGATCTTAAGCAGACCAGAAAGAAAACAAGCTTCACTGACTAATTTTGCTGCATTACCATGGTCAGGATGACGATCTGTGACCGAATTAGCCAAGATTATCTCAGGCCTATACTTACGGATGGACTTTATAATTTTCAATTTATTCTCTTTGTTATTGGCGATAAAGCCATCTGCCATTCCTAGATTTTCTCTTACAGCAACCTTTGCAAATTTTCTTGCAGCTTCAGCCTCTTTCTTCCTTGTAGCAGCTGTTCCTCTTGTTCCTAATTCTCCTTTGGTCAAATCAACAATTCCAACTTTATATCCTAAGTCAATATGTTTTAGTATCGTACCACCACATCCTAACTCCACATCATCAGGATGTACGCCTATTGCGAGAAAATCTAAATTCTTAATCTTCATATATTATAATTAAAAGGCAAGCCATTTACTCCCATCTGAGTAATGCACTACCCCAAGTAAATCCACTTCCAAATGCAGCCAAACAAACCAAATCACCTGATTTTACCATACCAGCTTCCCATGCTTCACATAAGGCAATAGGAATAGAGGCTGCGGTTGTATTGCCATATTTCTGGATGTTATTGAATACCTTATCATCAGTAAGGCTCATACTCTGCTGAACGAATTTGCTGATTCTCAAATTAGCTTGGTGCGGAACCAACATATCTATATCTGACTTGTCCAAGCCGGTCTCATTCAGCGCTTCTTGTATAACCTCTACAAACTTAACAACTGCTTTCTTGAATACCGCTTGACCATTCATATATGGATACATCATCCCATCAGCCACCATCTTTGGTGTAGCAAATATGCCTCCTGGCACATTTGTATCAGGAAAGCCATAATCCACCTCATCATGGACACCTCCATGACTTCCAAAATTTATCATGGCCAACTCCTCAGCAAAGCTGCCATCGGAATGTAGCTTGGTCGTCAATATACCTTCTCCCTCTGCAGGTTGTAAGACAACCGCACCAGCTCCATCTCCAAAAATCACAGTCACATTCCGACCTTTGGTGCTAAAATCCAATCCCATACTGTGCATCTCAGCTCCAACTAACAAGATGTTCTTATACATTCCAGATCGGATAAACTGATCCGCCACTGAGAGACCATAGACAAATCCTGAACATTGATTACGTATATCCAATGCGCCGATTTCAGTATTGGTAATTCCCAATTCTCGTTGTAATAATACGCCACAACCTGGGAAATAATAATCAGGACTAAGGGTCGCAAAGATGATGAAGTCCACATCCTCTTTGGTAATACCTGCTCTTTCTATAGCTATCTCTGCCGCTTTGGCACCCATGGTAGATGATGATTCTTTATGCTTAGTCGCATATCTCCTTTCTTCTATGCCTGTTCTCTCAATGATCCACTCGTCAGAAGTATCCATATACTTAGTTAGCTCTTGATTCTTGACGACATTGGAAGGCAAATAACACCCTATACCTCCAATTTTGGTTCTTGCCATAACATTCAGTTTTCAAGCAAATTAATAGATTTTTTATTGCTGTCATTATCCAAAAGTCTATTATTCACTAATAAATAAACTTAGAAATGTAAAGTAACCAATAGCAATGGATAATTACTAGCTTTGCGATTAGCGAGATCACCTCACAGAATAAGACAATTTGAATCCTATAAAGAAGAAGCTACAACAGCTTATTTACATAATCCTAAATCCACTAATTCAGCTTTTGATAAAGTTGGGTGTCACTCCAAATATGGTTACCTTCTTCGGTTTCCTACTTAATATCTTGTCGACGGGTGTGCTCATATATGGAGCAGAGGTAGGAGATAGAAATAATCACAAATATCTAGGATATGCAGGTGCGATAATACTATTTGCCGGAGCCATGGATATGATAGATGGAAGATTAGCGAGATTGAGTGGTAAGGACCATCCATATGGTGCCTTATATGACTCCGTCATAGATAGGTACAGTGAGCTGGTTATGTTTTTTGGCTTCTGCTATTATACAGTAACTCAAGATTACTTACTGACAAGCATATTTAGTTTTATTGCTATGATAGGATCTATTATGGTCAGTTATACAAGAGCGCGGGCAGAAGGACTAGGTGTCAATGCCAGTGTCGGTCTAATGCAGCGGCCAGAAAGAATAGTCCTTGTCGCAACAGCCAGTCTGATAACCTGTATAGTCTCGGCTGCGATCGGCGGTGGGTATGAATATAGAGTATCATGGTTAGGTCAACCAATCTTTGAGACGATCTCAGTATTCAGCTGGTCTATCACTTTCTTGGCGTTTTCTGCCAATATCACAGCTCTAAGAAGGTTATATTTCTCCAGACAACAACTCATGGAATAGTTTGTTAATCTATTTAATGGTGAGAATAACGGTGATATAGCTGAGAAAGATTTTAAATTTGAACCTAGATGTTAGATAACTTTAATAAGATTAAGACCAGGAAGACCCAATATGGAGAACATGGGCTACCTGAAACTTATCCGGTTCCACGGATAGATGGTCTTCTTTTCTACATCCAAAGAAATCTAAATCAGAACACAGTAGTCTACGTTATAAATCAATCTAAAGATGGCTTTCTAAATGAAGAGCGACCAATGGATGTCTACTGGGTTAATTACACCGAAGGCGGCATTGTTAAATCACTTAACCAAATTCAAAACAAACTTGCTTTTGGCTATAAAAGCGAAAAAATAAACAATACAAGCTGTCGATTCCAAATGGTTTCATATGAACATCAGGAATTTTACATTGGAAAAAACTGTGATAACAAGTATCAAGTACATACTAAGTTAAATGACCGAATGAGTGTCATATCCAACATATACGTATACGCTGAAGATTTTGGCGTATTTCCTCAGGTTAAGTATATAGAGTTCTATGGACAGGACTTAGTGAGACAATTACCAACGTACAGTAAAGTACTCTTGTAAAACTTTCTTCATGTCTTTTCGATTTGATTCAAGGTTCTCCAGAAATTGGATAGTATTTGGATTGGTTTTTACCACCCTATACTGGCTATGGAATGGGCTGGCAGTAGGTATAGATTCATTGGCGATCATCTTCTACTTATCCATTATTGGTCTGATCTATGCCACTCCAAGAAGTAGAAAATTGGCCGTCGCTTTTAGTCCATTTTTCATCTACCTGATATGCTATAATTCACTGAAAATATTGCATGATTATAATCCATTTACCATTATAAATGAGTCTCTTTATGATCTCGAAGTTGCTTGGTTTGGGGTTAATGTTGACGGTGTCAAAGTCTCCTTATGCGAATACTTCAACCATCATATTCATTGGTTTCTTGATTTAGTCTCAGGTATCTTCTATATCACTTGGGCCCCATTTCCAATCATTTTTGGTCTCATTACATTTTTTACTAAAAAACCAAAACTGACCTTTGATTTTTGGACTTGCTTTTTAATTGCCAACTTATTTGGATTTGCTATCTATATTTTGCTTCCAGCTGCACCTCCTTGGTATTATTTGAAATATGGAGCAGAAGTGGTACTTGATGCTGGCGGAGAACCAGCTGGTTTAGCCAGGTTTGATGAAATGATAGGATTTGGGTTATATTCTGGAATGTACAGTAAGGGGACAAATACCTTTGGTGCATTACCTTCAATGCATGCTGCCTTCCCATTAATTTTGAGTTATTATAGTTTGAAATACAAGAACAAATATTTAACTACTTTATTCACTGTCAGTTTGTTATGTATATGGTTTGGTGCTATATATACTAACCATCATTATTTAATTGATGTAATTATGGGGATTGGATGTGCTATTATTGGTATTTTACTACTTGAAACCACGGTAAATAGTAGTTTTGTGCCTTCTTGGTACAAGAAAACAAAAGAATTCATTAGCTGACTTAGTTTATATTTTATGCCCCTAAGAAAGAAAATGGTTGCTTATACGCAGCCTCAAAAAATTCAAGAGCTAGGAATATATCCATACTTCCGTACAATTGAATCTGAACAAGATACGGTTGTCAAAATCAATGGGAAGGATGTCTTGATGTTCGGTTCTAATAGTTATTTAGGATTGACTAATCATCCACGACTTAAGGAAGCTTCAAAGAAAGCCATAGACAAATATGGCTCAGGTTGTGCAGGTTCTAGATTCCTAAACGGGACCTTGGATATCCATTTAGAATTAGAAGAAAAGCTGGCTTCCTTTGTAGGAAAAGAAGAGGCCCTAGTATTTAGTACAGGGTTTCAAGTTAATCTAGGTGTTATCTCATCTATACCAGGTAGACACGATTACATTATCACTGATGACTTAGACCACGCATGCATAATAGACGGTGCCAGATTGAGTTATGCGAGCAAGCACTGGAAGTACAAGCATAATGACATGGAAGCTCTAGAAAAGCTTCTTGCCAAGTGTGAGCCTGAGCGCATTAAGCTAATTGCTGTTGATGGTGTATTTAGCATGGAAGGTGATCTATGTAATTTGCCAGAGATAGTCAGACTTGCGAAAAAATATAAAGCGTGTATCTTTTTGGATGATGCACATGGTCTAGGCGTAATGGGGGCTGGAGGAAGAGGTACTGCAGCACACTTTGGATTGACAGAGGATGTAGATATGATTATGGGTACATTCAGTAAATCACTAGCGTCTATAGGTGGGTTTGTTGCAGCAAACAAAGAGACGATTAATTACCTTAAGCATAATGCAAGATCTCTCATATTTAGTGCAAGTATAGCACCTGCTAATGCTGCATCTGTTATTGCAGCACTTGATCTTATACAAGAAGAACCCGACAGGATAGACAAGGTTTGGGAGAATACTAATTACGCTATGAAGCTTCTTAATGAAGCTGGTTTTGACACAGGTCATACAGTTACACCAATCATTCCAATTTTGATTAGAGATGATTATAAGACCTTTAGCTTAACCAGAAAATTATTAGACCAAGGTGTCTTTGTCAATCCAGTTGTATCTCCGGCAGTACCAAGTACGTCTTCGTTACTGAGATATTCGTTGATGTCTACTCACACCAAACCCCAGATAGAAGAATCCGTAGAAAAGATTTACGCTATCTCTAAGGAAATCGGTGTCTTTGACCAAGAAAAAACGCATGCATGAGTCTCGAAATAAGAGAGACACAAAACAAAAAAGAACTTCATCAATTTATTGATTTCCCCCATGACCTTTATGAAGGGGACTCCTACTATGTGCCAGAGATCTTTATGGCACAAAAAGACTTACTTAATAAGAACAAACATCCTTTTCATAAGCAAGGAGAGGTCACCTGTTTTCTAGCCTTCGATAACGAGATAATTGTTGGCCGCATAGCCGCTATCAAAAACCCTGGTTATAACGCCTATCATCATTCCAATATTGGTTTTTTTGGTTTCTATGATTATATAGAATCAGCGCAAGTTGCCAAAGCATTATTGGACAGAGTGAAATCTCATTTAGCCAGTGAAAAATATGACACTTTAATGGGTCCTGTCAATTTTTCCACGAATGAAACAGCCGCTACCCTAGTAGATGGATTTGATAGTTCTCCACTAATAATGATGACATATAACAAGTCCTATTATGACAGAATACAAAAAGAGATAGGACTAGAGAAAGAAATGGATTTGTATGCATACTATATGCCTACTGCATCGGTCTCTCAAAAGTCAGTAAAGATGTATGACTTGATCCTAGAGCGACTTAAAAGAAAAGGTATCACTTTGAGAAACATTTCCATCAAAAACATCAAGGCAGAGGCTGATGGCATGCATAAGGTCTACAACAAAGCTTGGGAAAAAAATTGGGGATTTGTACCCATGTCTCGTACAGAAATGGACTTCATGATATCGGAACTCAAAATGATAGCAGATGAACGGTTCTGTTATATAGCCGAGCACAACGGTGAAGCGATTGGATTTTCCATTTCATTACCAGACATTAATGAGATTTCTAAGGGATTTAAAAAAGGCAGACTATTCCCTTTTAATGTTTTTAAATTACTGCTCAAGAAGAAATCTGTATCCAAGGTAAGAATCATAACCATGGGAGTCATTGCTGAATATAGACGATTGGGGATAGAAGCACTCTTCTTTGCCAGAAATATAATGACAGCTCAAGAGATTGGATTACACGGAGGAGAAGCCTCTTGGATATTAGAATCCAATGCAGAAATGATCGCCTCAGCTGAAAAATTAAATGCCAAGAGATACAAAACGTATCGAATCTATAAGTACGACTTAAGTTAAAACTATGGCATCCAAAATATTAATTACTGGTGCCAACGGATTCCTAGGAAGCTGGCTGGTAGATGAAGCCATAGCCCAAAACCTCCATGTATATGCTGGGGTAAGAAAAACTTCTAACCTTCAATATCTCAAAGATCCACGAATACATTTTTTTTACTATGACTTCAGCAAAGAGGATCAGCTTAGAGAAAAACTAAGAACTGAGGCTTTTGACTACATCGTCTTGAATGCTGGATTAACTACAGCAAAGGATCGAGCTACTTATTTTAAAGTCAATGCCAGCTATGTCAGAAAAATCTGCAAAATACTGCTAGAAGAGAAAGTGATTCCCAAAAAACTGATTTTGATCAGCAGTCTCGCTTCTTATGGACCAGCCAATTATCAAGTTAAGCAAATCTTAGATAGTGACAGTACTCCTCATCCAGTGACATGGTATGGGGAGTCTAAGTTGCAAGCAGAACAATTTATACAAGGTTTCCAGATGATACCTTATTTGATATTTAGACCTACAGCGGTTTTTGGTCCCAGAGATACGGCAATGGTGGATGTTTTTAAAGCGGCCAAATTAGGTTTATCACCAAAAATAGGAAAAGGAGAAATGGATGCCAGTTTTATCTATGTCAAAGACATGGCTAAACTTGTTATAGATGCTGCTACTTCTGAGGCCGAAAGAAAATCATATTTTGTCAGCGATGGAAAGGTCTACCCTATCCATGATTTCAATCAGATGGTTGGAGATATCCTTGGAAAAAAATTAACAAGGATTACAATTCCATTTTCTATCATGAAGCTAGCTGGCTTTGTAAGTGAAAATATAGGTAAGCTACGAGGTACTGTTCCTATTCTTAATCGCAATAAAGTCAAAGAATATTTTGCGAGGTCCTTTGCTGTAGATACCGATGACTTAAAAAAAGATTTTAACTTCGCACCTTCTTATACCTTAAGTGATGGATTAAAGGAGACTATCACCTGGTGTCAGCAGAATAAATTACTATAAACAGTTAACGAAATGGCAGCTAAAAGAACATCAACTAAAAAACAGACGACCAAATCCGCAAAACGTGGAAAGAAGACCATGAAAGGATTGGCCACCAAACCAGTTGGCAAACTCGGCATATTGACGCCAGGAATGGGTGCGGTAGCAACAACTTTTATAGCTGGTGTGATGGCAATCAATAAAGGCTTAGCAAATCCAGTAGGCTCATTGACTCAGATGGGGCGAATAAGAATCGGAAAGAGAACAAAGAAGAAGATACCGATGATTAGTGATGTAGTCCCATTACAAGATTTGGGTAAGGTTGCATTTGGAGGATGGGATATCTTCAAAGACAATATGTACGAAGCTGCAGTCCATGCAGATGTACTTGACAAAGCACTTCTAGATAAGCTAAAAACTCCTCTATCCAAGATTAAACCTATGAAGGCTGTCTTTGATAAGAGTTATGTAAAGAAGCTTAATGGGACCCATGTCAAGAAAGCCAAAACCAAAATGGATCTTGCAAAGGCAGTTATGGCTGATATTAGAAGATTCAAGAAGGCCAATAATTGTAATCGTCTTGTAATGGTCTGGTGTGGTTCTACCGAAATATATATAGAAGAATCTTCTGTGCATAAAACCATAGAAGCTTTCGAAAAAGGGCTAATGAAGAACAGCAAGCATATCGCACCTAGTATGATATATGCTTATGCGGCAATAAAGATGGGTATACCTTATGCAAATGGCGCACCTAATCTTTCATGTGATGTGCCTGCCTTAGTAGACTTAGCTAAGAAGACTGGAACCCCAATTGCTGGAAAGGATTTCAAAACAGGACAAACCCTAATGAAGACTATCTTGGCTCCAGGATTTAAAGCAAGAGCCCTAGGAATCGAAGGTTGGTTCTCTACAAACATATTAGGCAACAGGGATGGAGAAGTCTTAGATGATCCAGATAATTTTAAAACTAAAGAAGTATCTAAACTGGGTGTATTAGAGCAGATTCTCGAACCAAAATTATACCCTGAACTTTACAAAGATTTTTATCATAAGGTAAGAATCAATTACTATCCACCTAGAGGTGACAACAAAGAAGGATGGGATAATATAGATATCAAAGGATGGCTGGACTATCCTATGCAGATTAAAGTAGATTTCCTTTGTCGTGATTCCATTCTTGCGGCGCCAATTGTCCTTGACTTAGCTATATTTTTAGATTTGGCTAAAAGATCAGGCATGTCAGGCATACAAGAGTGGTTATCCTTCTATCTCAAATCCCCTCAGGCACCTGCAGGAAGATTCCCAATTCATGACATCTTTAAGCAATTAGCAAAATTGGAAAATACACTTCGATATATCGGTGGTCATGATTTACTTGATTACCTAGGACAAGATTATGAAGCTTAATAGATGATTAAGTTTCACAAAGCCATAGCGACAGTTATAGGCTTAGGATATGCGCCTATTGCACCTGGAACCTTCGGTACAATAGGCGCTGTCATTTTCCTTTACTTAGTCTATTTTTTTGGCATATCACTCTCCTCAGCTGTCCTGATTGGCATCATAATAATCTCAGCTTTGGTTGGAATATGGAGTACAGATCAAGTTATTCCTGAATGGGGAGATGACCCTTCTAAAGTGGTAATAGATGAGTTTGTTGGTTATCTCGTCACAATGTTATTTGTTCCGATTCAACCCAAATATATACTAGTAGCATTTATACTATTTCGCTTTTTTGACATTCTTAAGCCACTTGGTATTAGATACCTTGATAAGAACATAAAGGGTGGAACAGGAGTTATGCTAGATGATGTGCTTGCAGGTATATATGCTTGTGGATGCTTGCATCTAATAATTAGATTTGTACCATCATTCTAATCGACTGTCATGACTACCTCACCTAAGGTCCCATTCTGGCAGTCCCTTATCAAATCTCAGTTGGGTTCATTTCTAGCCACTGTCTTTGATTTCAGTAGTCTTTATATCTTGACCGAGTTTGTTGGAATATACTATGTAGCCTCAGCTGGCATTGCTAGTGGCATAGGGGCGGTGGTTGGATTTCTGGTGCAGAGATATTGGGCATTCAAACGAACTGAAAAAAATTGGAAATGGCAAGCTGTGAAATATGGATTAGTCAGTCTACTTATTCTGCTGCTCAATGTGATAGGAATATATCTCTTTACTGAGATGTTGGAATTTCAATATATGATATCCAAAATTATAATTGCTTTCCTTATTGGTATCTTCGTTTCCTTTCCGCTATTCAGGTACTTCGTATATAATTAGTAGAAGATGGAATCTGGAAATCTAATAGGAGGAGACAAAATTAGCATTGTCATGCCAGTTAGGAATGGATTACCATATCTAGAAGATTGCTTACAATCAATTTTATCTCAAACTTGGACTGACTGGGAATTAATCATAGTCAATGACCATAGTACAGACAACACCCTTACTCTACTACAGGAGATATCATTAAGAGACCAACGTATCCAATGGTACAATAATGAAGAAATTGGAATTACTCCAGCGCTTATCAAGGCAAGCACTTATTGCACAGGAAATATGATTTCCAGGATGGACGCCGATGATATAATGCCTATAGATAAGTTGGAAAACCTACATCAGCTATTAAAAAATGAAGAACAGGGTACCGTAGTAACAGGGATGGTCAAGTACTTTTCTTCAGAAAATTTGGGAGAGGGGTATCGAAAATATGAGGCATGGCTTAATAACTTATCTTCTAAGCAAATACATTACAGCGAGATCTATAAGGAATGCTGCGTCGCTTCAGCCAACTGGTTGATGTACATGGATGACTTCGAAAGGTGTGGTGGATTCAATGTCAAAATGTATCCTGAAGATTATAGTTTGGTTTTTGAGTGGCGGCGAATGGGCTACAAAATTTTAGCGACCAAACATATAACACATTTATGGAGGGACCACTTAATGAGAGCTTCGCGAAATGATGACAATTACAAGAACAATACATTCGCACCACTCAAAGTCAGTTACTTTCTAGACCAAGATTGGAATAAGAATAAACAATTGATCCTATGGGGCGCAGGACCTAAAGGCAAACTAATTGCCAAACAACTAGTCAAAAGAAACATCCTCTTCAGGTGGATATGTAATAACCCTAATAAAATTGGGCAAAACATTTATAACGTAGAGTTGGAAACAGTTGATATTCTAAAAGCAATACCAAGTAGTCAAGTCATTGTTGCTGTCAGTCAAAGAAAAACAAAAGAAACTATTTTAAACACCTTGGAAAATCATAACCATCAAAGCTTCTTCTTTTGCTAATTCTCTTCCTCAAAGAATAACTTATAATATTTTTGTCCAAATTCGTCCTCCCCTCTCTCAATTTTTGTTCGATCTCCATGTACATAGATGTGAAAATTCTTATCAAGCTTAATGACTGACTTAAATACTTTATTCTTCTTTTTGACTGCGGCCTCTGAAATGTCAAATTGTGGTTGTAAACCAAAACCTCCATTGAATTGGACTTCACGCTTAAATTCTCCGAAATCATCTACATGTTCTGTCCCCAGTACCTCTTCTAAGTATTCTTGTTCACTAAACACTTCTCTACCCTTAAAGTAACTTTCGGATGCATTCATCACTGCGATTTCGTCTCCTTTGTCAAAGTCGTCTGACATCTTTCGCTTTCCTTCTACGTAGTCTTTTGTCAGTTGGATATAATGTTTGGTAAACTGATAATCATCTTCCCTTTCTACAACATTCAAAAAATCCTTTGTCCAATAATTTGCTTCAGAAGAACTAGCTTTGTCTATGATACATATCTTGTATCCACTCATTGAATCCGTGTTGAAAATCAAACAACCTTTATCCAATGTATTAGCAGCTAAGCCTTTCAAAGTGTCTACATTATAATTTTCCTTGTTTTCTATGAGTTGAAGAAAATTGGAAACTGTCTCAGCCTTAAAGATGCCAACTGCATCTAACATTTCGTCTTCCAATAATAAATCCTTGAAATGGCACATAATGAGTTCTCCTTGCCTAATGTTTGGATGATTCGAATGGAAATATAAGTATTGGGCAATTTTCTGAGAAATTGGATGGAGCAATGACTGATTGTCAAAAATCTCTCTAGCATACTTATATATTGGATTCTCATCTAAGTCTCCAGAAGAAAAATGAAACTTGTAAAAAGCAGGTTCTTTAAAGCCACTCAGCAAATACTTGAGCATCAGCTCTTTTGCTAGATCATCCTCAATTGTTACTGGATTATTTTTAGTCCTTACTTGGCTTTCATCCTCAACTTTGGCAATGTGATGAATAGAGTATGGAGTAGCCTGAGCACTTATATAGTTAACCATAGTTTTTTAAGCTTAGATTGAATTATAAGCGAAACTAGTAACTACGTACAGATTGAATTAAAATACTTTTCCACAGTCTATGAAAAACCGCGTTTGAGCTAAACTCAAGAAACCTCAGTATCTACAAAGGGAATATCATTAAGCATAGGCAAATCGATCAATTTATCCTCTTCTTTACCTACACTGAGAAATCCCAAAAAGCCTCCTGATGCTTTTGCTACGTGTTTTGCAAAAGAACGGTAACTCTTTAAAAGTAGATGTCCCAAATTATTATCTAGTATTGGAAGTATGTTATTGAGCTTGGACAACTGACGTATTAATAATTCCTGTCTGTCATTTGTACCTGCAGGCAATTGATCTAATAGATTATTCAAGATTGAAGAAAAGTCTTTCCCCACTTCTTCATAGAAAGGCGTAAGTTCATTGGGATTATGATAAGATCTGATATGAGCGATTTTCTTAGCCCACTCCGTTTCTTCCTTTTCAATTTCTCCATCAGCACCTGCAATCAAGATTGTAATCCAAGTGATTGCCTTTTTCGTTACATCAAATTGCTCTTCACTGAGCATCTCAAATCCTTGTATCATCATCTAAAATTATTCTTCATAGGAGGTCAATATATACCACTGTGCATTAAAACGAAAAACTTTAAACTTGGTTGAAAAACCAATTAATAATTAAATCTTAAAGCGATTGATGGTATAATTGGTAACTGGTCTACCCTTTCGAATCTGATTCTATCAAAGAAGAAGATATTGTTACGGTCATAAACATTTGTTATACTAGCTACTACTTCCAAATTGGCTTTATTAGACAGATGAAACGTCTTCTGAGCAGATGCATCTAGTCTATGATAGTATGGAAGTCTCCCTCCATTTCTTGTATCTGAAAATATGATACCGATATTGTCAGGATTATCTGTTTCATAAGTTGTGGATACACCAGGTTCAAATTGATTCAGGTTATAAAAACCTCTAGTTTCTGTAAAAGGAAAGCCACTTCCCAAATTCCATCTAAGGCTTAGCAGTAAATCATTTTTCTCACCCAGCGTATAGGTTGCTAGGACATTCACATTATGACGTCTATCAAAGAGAGTAGGAAATTCTTGCTCCCCATCAAATCGATTTACAAAACCTAATGAATATGTAGCCCACAGGTAGAACTTAGACATCTCATATTTAGCAGAAAAGTCAACACCCATCGCTTCACCTATTTCTGTGGCAAAATCAGAATCTGATGAAATTTGCTTATTTCTATTGACAACTATTAATTGAGTAAAGTCTTTGAAAAATCCTTCTAGATTAAGTTGCAAATGCTTCCCTATATCTTTCTCCAATCCAAGTAAAGCCTGTCTTGATGTCTGCAATCTAGAATCAACGCGGTTGCCTTCTAAGTCTAAGAACTGAGTTTGTGGTCCAGAGATAAACCCATTGAACAAGTTGACTACGTCTCTTTCATTTGAAGTGGATATGAGATTCTGAGAATATATACCACCTCCAGCTTTTAATCTCAAGTCATCGGTTATATTCCATTTAATACCTATCCTAGGTTCTGGGGAAAACTCACCCAGAGATGCGTAGAATTGCACTCTGAATCCAGGCTCTATTACTAACTTATCCCATGCCTTTCTATATTTCAGAAATCCAGAAATCTCTGTCGTACTTTGACTCTGAGATAGTGGAATATTAAAAGGATTAGTAAAATTAAAATCAGTCTGGATACTCTTGACATCAATACCATACCTAACAGATGATTCATTGGTTAAGTACTTGAAATTAAGTGCAAGGTTAAGTTCCCTTATCAAACTTTCTCGAGGAGAACCATCTGCTTCAACAATCCCTATCTCATAGGTTGTCGCGCCAATCAATCCATCTAGAGTCAAAGCACTCGCATTAGGCAATAAGTCAAAAAATAGACCACCTCCCCTGTTATTCCATTCAATTGTGGAAACAAGAGGATTTCTAAAAAAATCATCAAAATTAAAGGCGAAGAAATTAAACTTACTTCCATTATCTGCCACATAGGAAAGCTTACCATACAGATCAGTAAAGCCAAATGGCAAACCAATTGTATCATTAATGGTTGCATATGAATAGATGGACTGGGAAGTATTATTGATAATAGATTGCTTACCAGTAGCGACAAATGTCAGGTTACCATCTTTTGTGATGGGTCCTTCTACCAATGCCTTCCCCATAAATGGGCTAATCGAAAGTTGACCGCCCAAGTTTTTCGAATTTCCTTCTCGGGTATGGATATCTACAACGGCGGATATTCTTCCTCCGTGCTCAGCATTAAAGCCTCCTGTTAGAACATCTACATTTCTTATTATCTCAGTTTCAAATGTTGAGAACAAACCAATAGAGTGAAATGGATTATATATCGTCAATCCATCTAACAGAATCTTATTCTGCACTGGTGAACCCCCTCTTATGAATAGTTGACCTCCTTGGTCACCTGTGGAAATTACACCTGGTAGCACCTGCAAATACTGAAGTAAATCAGGCTCGCCTCCTGTAGCAGGCAATGCTTTTATTTGTTTCTTAGAGACCTTTAATTGGCTTATTCTTACTTCAGTTCTGGCTTGTTGTCTCTCAGCCGATATATCTACCGCTCCCAGTTGAATCCCTCCAGGAATGATCTCGACCTTATAATAATTGATAGAATTTTCCTTGACAGTTATGGGTATAACCTTGTCTTCATAACCAATATAACTTATAAGAACAGAATTCTCGCCTACTGGTATGTCTGTCAATGTAAAAAATCCTTGATCATCTGAGTTGACTCCAATTTGTGTACCTTCTACAACTATATTGGCAAAGATGATTGGCTCACCGTTGGACGCATCATATATGTGCCCTCTTATACTACCAACTTGAGAAGATAGCGTAATAGGAATCAGCGCTAGGAAAAAGAAAGTTAACAGTTGACTTAGACATTTCATTTTCAAGTTTTCAATTCTCATGCTATACATTATCCCCGTTTCTTTGGCGAGATTATTCCCGATCCAAGTGCCAAAAGTAATCAATATCTTAGGTATAGAGGGTATCAGTTTTTGTTCTACTTAGAAATTGTCTTGTTAAACCTATAAAAGACATTCTTACCCTATTCCAACGAATTTTTGATAACAAAATCATCCCTATCTTTTAGAAAAGGAAAGGTTTTCCTAATGGCTTCTAATTTGTCTTTATCTACTTCAGTTCGGAGTAAACCAGCCTTTCCTTCTAATACCGCCATATCTTCTCCTATTGGGTTTATTATGGCAGAATGACCAGAGTATTTATTGTGCCAAGCATCCTCACCCACACAATTAGAGCCAATTACATAACACTGATTCTCTATTGCCCGAGCTCGCAACAAAGTATTCCATGCACTAATCCGCTTATCAGGCCAATTTGCTACATAGATTAGCATGTCATAATCAGTTGTATTTCTACTCCAAACCGGAAATCTCAGGTCATAACATACATTAATACATAACTTCCAACCTTTGTAAGCATATAATAACTTTCTATCTCCAGCCTTAAATACTCTATCCTCACCAGCAAAGCCAAATAAATGTCGCTTATCATAATAGGCCTGGATACCTTCACTGTCCACTACATAGGCTCTATTATAGTATCTATCTTCTTCTTTTGTTATGAGAGATCCTATTACTAATGCATTTTTTGCTTTGGCCCAGTCTTGCATTTTCTTAATACAATCTGGAGTTGCCATATAGGACTTATGAGCCATTATTGTATAGCCTGAAGCCCACATTTCAGGAAGAATAATTACATCAGCGTCAGCACTTATCTCTAACTCTTTATCAATGGACTCAATGTTTAATTCTGGACTATGCCATACTAAAGTAGGTTGTACAACAAGTATTCTAAGCTGTGAGTGAGTTGTGGAAATAGACATTAACTTTTAGAAGTCTGTGAAATATCGTCTGGCATTTCTGTTAAATCCATCTTGTACTTGAGTTGCTTCTATGCTATTGCCTATTTGCGCATTTCTATCATCCTGATATAATTTAACTTCCCATTGGGGGTTGTTGATTTCTCCCCTACATGTAGAATGCAAAAGGACGTAGTCATTAGTCACAATAGTTGGATTATAGAACAAGAATTTGACGTTGGTCTGTTTGGTCTCTTGGAGTTCATTATATATCCAAATTTCGTAGGGGGGGGCTGAAGGTTCATCTTCTACACTTACTATATCATTTGGCTGACCATACTTTAGAAATATATAGCCTCTGTCAGTCTCAAATCCATGACCAACATTATTATAGAATCTCTTATCCACTGCCTTCGCAACTGACATGTATTTATTATAGATATCTGACGAATTTTCTTTTGAAAACTGAGACCAGAAATTGTATAGAAAATATCTCTTAGCTTCTACATCATCGTCCCAAATGAGCTCGGCCAATAATCCAGAGTGATCACCTGTAACTCTTGGAAAAATAGCTTTAAGGCCATAATTGACTTCACCTTCGCTTAGTATTTGGACAAAGGATGTTTCATAAGTTTCATCTTTTGTAATGGTTGATCGATAATCTACAAGGGGATGATGCACCGCAAAATGGGAGACCGCCTTATAATGACTTGTCATCTGTTTATCCTTTACTTCAAATTCAAGTTCATAGTTACCACTTGCTAAGTCAGCAATCGAAAAATTTTCCATGATTTGCTGAGTGTTATCGGTTTTCAATTTTTTGAAGCCAGGTTTTGTCATATATTCCCCAGAAGTATTGTCCCTAATGACATAACTATAGTAATAGGTTTCGAGATCTTGTGGTATGTTATAAAGCTCCGTGTAGAAAATCAGCATCTCGTCCTTAGAACCAAACATGTTGTAAGCTGGTGGTTCAAAACTAAATCCAGCTTTTTGGAAAGCATACTCCTCTTTCTCCGAAGAAATGTCTGACATCAGGAGTAAATCAGAACCAGTTACGCCTTCACTATCTTCATCTATAATTATATTCTCCTTATAGTTCAAGGTATCTGATATGTTGTTCTTGTCTACATAACTCAATTCCAATTGATAGTTACCAGGCTCCATGGGGTATCTTCTTAGGTCCCAAAAGTCACTTGGATTCTTCAATAACGGACTAGCCATAATAAATTTATCAGCTGCTATCAATTCATCCTGACGTTTGAGAACCACTAAAAATTCAATGTTTGCTTTATAGTCGCTGCTGCCAAGCTTAGCTGGTACAAACTGTACTGAATTTCCTATCACTCTACTGTAGATCTCTAAGTAAGGACCATCTTGCTTAAAGGTTAGTGTGGTAATACTGACATCCACAGCTGATAAGCCTAAACAAGAAATGAGGAGCAACGAGGATAGAATAAACTTTAGAGAAGTCATTGGATCATTTTTGTATGTCACTTGGTCTTTTTTTCAATGTGACAAATTTAAAATCAAAGTTTCTCAATCTTGTCTCCATAATCAATGTGTCTTGAGTCAGTTCAAGGACACTATATTTATTTGGTTTTGCGCCCTCGATCTGAACAGAGTTTCCTGATAACTTAAATGGGTAAGCTGTATCATCACCTTGAATATTAGTACTGAAGTTACCTAAAGAATCAAATCTAAAGAAGGCATTATCCAGGAGTTTGGTTTCTTTTCCATCTTTATATGCAGTATTCATTATCCATTCTCCACCAAAACTTGCTTTTGTGAGACCTTCTGGGCCAGGTTTATCCATTGTACATCCAATCATTATTACTGCAAATGAGACATAGATAAAATCTCTATATATTCCTTTAATCATTACCTCTTATCAAATTCTTGAATTCATAACCTTAAACCATAATGGTGGACACAAAGATAAAAGCATAGAGGTTGGGTATCCAAAAGGTAATTGCTTTGCTTCTCTATGATGGTCTAATAATTGATATTTTTTGTGCGCCAGATAATGATGATCTGAGTGCCTCGTCAATTCATATAACAAAATTCGACCTAATTGGTGTTCAGAATTCCACGAGTGAATCGGTTTTACCCGTTCATATTTGCCATTTGCCTTCCTCTCCCTTCTTAGTGCATAGTGCTCAATGTAATTGATAGTCTCTAACAATAGAACTGAAACAAGTGCGCTACCCAGATATAGCAGGGTTATCGTTAAACCAAAAAACCAAAAGATCAAAAATGAAAAAAGCAATTGAGTAAATAAAAAGTGGATCATTTGATTTTTAGTGCTCCAAGGAGATAGCCCAAGTCTATTAAGTCTTGATTTTTCAAGCTTCCAGGCACTGAAATAGGAAAGTGTCATGGACCGTAGCCAAAAAAAATATACCATCTCGTTCTTCTTAGCACTAGCAGGATCTTGATCGGTGGCAACGTACTTATGATGGCCAAGATTATGCTCTATTATAAAGTGCATGTATTGACATGGCAAGAGTATTAACTTAGCTAGAAACTGCTTATACCACTGATTCTTATGTCCTAGTTCGTGCGCAACATTGATTCCTGCTCCCATCATTGTTCCTACTGACAGCATCATACCTATTTGCTCAAACAAGGAGTGGGTATGTGTAGATAACTCAAAGATGTATAACCCTAGCAGGAGATATATGATAGGCACATTCATATACAACATCCAATCAAAGAAAGTATTCTTTTTGTAAGATGTTTGTTCCTGAGCATTAAGATTGTAGGTGCTCAAAGGGAAGATCGGTTCCAATATTGGAATAAGGATGAAGACAAATATCAAAGTTGTATAACAAAGTATTCCTGTACTATAAATACTGCTTGCTGTCAATAAAGGAACAACATAGGCAAACAAGTATTTACTGTCTTTTATCATATACATCTGGGTAAACCCCAATATAGGAAATAAGACAGAAACGAAGCAGACTTATAAAGGACGAGAAATGTAAGAAAATTACTTTTTAAGTATTTTTCTCTCTTTGATCTTAGCTTTCTTTCCAACTAATTCTCTCAAGTAGTAGAGTTTGGCTCTTCTCACCTTTCCTCTTTTAAGAATTTTTATATCAACTATAGCTGGACTAGACATAGGGAATATTCTCTCAACTCCAACTCCACTAGACATCTTCCTTACAGTGAAGGTCTTAGTACTACCGGTACCATTAACTTGTAAGACATTTCCTTTGAAGGATTGGATTCTTTCTTTTGCACCCTCTACTATCTTATAGCTTACATCCACATTATCACCTGGTCTAAACTCAGGAAATTTAGGCTTTGGTGTTATTTGCTCGTGTACGTAGTTGATTAAATCCATAGTACCTGTTGAATGTTGATTAATTTAGGGCTGCAAAGGTAAAACTTTTAGCCAAACAAAAGCAAATAATAAGGCTTTACAGTTACTTTTTACCTGAATAACAACTTATCTGACTAATGTAATGTGGCCCTCCTGCAATATATTTTCACCTCTTGGGCTCATGTAAGTGGATTTAAAGACGTATACCCCTTGAGGAGAGCGCTTACCTGTATTAAACTCTTGGCCATTCCAACCTTCTCTTGGATCATTCGTCTGAAATACTAATTGGCCCCACCTATTCCAGATAGTGAGGTCATAATCCCTCAATCCTTCAAAAAACCCATTGCCCATGAAGAAATCGTTGGATGCATCACCATTAGGCGTAAATGCATTAGGGAAATGAAACTCTACTACAGGTATAACATCTATCAACTTTGAGATAGTATCGGGACAGTTCGTCACAGGATGAAAAGCTGTTAATCTGACTCTGTAGATGCCAGTATCTGGAAATGTAAATGTTGGGTTCTGGACAAATGAGGTACCAACTCCTCCAAAATCCCAAGACCAAGCACCAGCGATATCAGTTAAGTCCGTGAAACTAGCTGTTCGATCAAAATTTGTTAGTTGATCAGGTTCACAATCAAAATCTGCTTCCGGAGATTCCTGTATACTAATTAGCTCTCCAAAATCCCGCTCTATTTCGCAACCTATCGGAGATACAATATCTATGGAAACCTCAAAATTTCCAGGTTCTAAGTAAGTGTATGTTGGACTAACAACAGTATCAGTGCCTCCATCTCCAAAAGTCCACAATATGTCATAAGTAGAGTCTATAGGAAAAGACAAATTCTCAAATGTAATGGTGGCTGGATCACAACCTATAAAATTACTTGGATCAATAACCACTGTCTCCGGGGCTGGAAAATAATCCACCACTCTGATCATAGTGTCCATGCACTGATTATCATCTTCCACTATCAAACTGACATCCATAGATCCAGGATCTCTAAATTCGAAGTTTGGATTTTGTAGGTTTGAAGTAGAACCTGGTTCAAATTCCCAACTCCATGCCACCAATCTATCTCCTCCTGTACTAGACAAGTCAGTAAAAGCTACTGGTCCGGCAACACAAGTGTCGAAATCAAACTCATAATCTCCATTTATCTCAGGAAAAAGATCTACCCTGAACAGTGCAGTGTCTGAGCATTCCAAGCCTTTGTTTGCAACGAGCATGCCTGTATAAACCCCTATCCCAGGGAAGGTAACATTTGCGTCAGCCATATCCAATCCACCCGATTGCGTAAAGAATAAATTGCCTTCGTCAAAGAATTCCCAATCGTAAGTTCTTATAAAGTTTTCGTCAGTACTTGTATTCCTTAGAGTCAGTGATGTATCCCCACAAGATCTGATGATAAAAGTTGTCTCACCATTGGCATCCATAATCATATCAGTAGAGCTGACTCCAGCTTCTACTTGCCTATTACAAGTCAATACATTGAACTGGAAGTCTCGTCTAATTTTTCCAATTGACACACCATTTCTAAATTCTTCAACACAAACGCCAACAACAAATTGCCCTGTCACTTCAGGGGTGCCGGATATGATGCCCGTTACCGGATCTATAGAAACAATAGGATCTCCTCCTAATGGCTCAGACATAGAGAAAGGAGGAAAAAATGTTACATTTTGGAAAGGTGGTTCACAAATTTCTGGGCTTGGTCTTACACAATCACAACAGCCAAGATTTCCTCCAGGGCTATTAGCATCAAATGTACCTCCCGCAGTAAATGGATGACAAAATGTATACTGGAGTAAATCTCCATCGGCATCAGTTGCCGATTGCTCTACGTTCATAATCGGAAACCCGGCACAAATAAATATGGGAGGAAATGTATTGAATCGAGGACTCGAATTTCCTTCACGTTGCGCTTGAGGTGATATGATCACGTCAAAAGCCGCACCTGTATCACCTGGATTAATTAGATTGTTGATGGTTTCGTTCCTACAACAACGTTGATAACTAATCATATAATTCACATCCACGATCGGTAGCGTGACTTCAAATATGTAAGAGGCTTCTTCAACTGACACCCTACCTATAGGCTCTATGACACATGGATCATCATTAGGTATAATTCTAACTGGTGTAGTAGGATCTATTCCTGTGATAGGAGTTCTAGCTTCTACCCAATTTCCAGGTGTATCCTCTCTGAAAACGCCAAAGAAAGCCAGATCTCCAGGATCGAAATCTGCCCCACCCCCTAAAGCATCTCTATATATAGTAAAATTGATTCTATACGTAACTGTTGTTGTATCTGCATTAAATCTTAAAAAAGTATAGGTTACATCACCACCGACTATGTGTGCTGCATCTGTATCATAGACTGATAAACAAAGAAATAACAAGACAATCAGCTTGCTACCTACTATTCTTTTCATAACCTCCGATTCTAACTTTAAAAGTACTGAAATAAAGTTAATGTAAACTCGTTAATAATCTTGCGATCACAAATGTCTTGATTAATACTCAATTACATTCAAGGCAAATCTTTTAACCAACATTTGTGCAAGAGCATCCGATGACTAACTACTTAGATAACGTTAACAGAATTAAAGAATTGCTTGATCTAGGACATATTATGCTTTGTCCTACTGATACAATATGGGGACTAAGTTGTGATGCCTTCAACCTTGAAGCCGTATCCAAAATCTTTAAAATCAAACAAAGAGATTTGGACAAATCTTGCATTTTATTAGTTGATTCTATAACTCATCTAAAAAAATATATTACCAATTTCCATCCCAGAATAGAAACACTTCTTAGTTACTATAATAAACCATTGACCATTATACACCAAGCTTCACAAGACCTTCCAAATCATTTGACTCATCAAGATGGTACTATAGCAATAAGAATCACCAGTCACCCTCTTCTCAAAGAGGTTATTTCTATGCTTGGTCGTCCAATCATTTCTACCAGTGCCAATATTCAGGGAGAAGCTTCACCGAAATATTATGACGAAATCAGCAATAGAATCAGAACCAAAGTAGATTATATCTGCTATACTGGCAGGGAGGATACACCGCACATACCCCCTTCTAGAATTATTAAATATAGTCAGGATGGAGAATTATTTTTCCTCAGATAAATAAGCAAGTGTAGGTCGTTGATCTCTTATAAATTGAAGTGCTTTTTCTACATAGGCATCATTCTCATTGAGAAATTGCAAGTAAGCTAAGTCATTGAGTTGCATTCTCTGATACGAATTCCAAATCTCTCTTTCAAGATTTTTTTGACAGGCTGCATTATCAGGAATGAATGATTCTTGATCAAAATATTCTGCCACAAACATATTGTAGTCTTCTGTAGTCAGTTGTCTTCTTTCAATATCTGCGCCTTGGTTGACTTTCATCTTGTGGAGTAAATAAAAGTCTATATAATACCAATAATCATAACAGGCAAAGCCAATGGTAGAAGGCAGGGGTTGGTCAGGATTAATCCCATTACCACTACTCATCTTTCTGGACAACACCTTTGTTTGATATACATTTGTGTCTGCTTTGAAGTTATTATTATCACTACTATAAGATTTTTGTATTAATCTTCCACTGGGTGTGTAATACTTTGCCACAGTCAATCTCAGGGCACCTCCATTCTTAAGTGGATAGATTTCCTGCACAAGTCCCTTTCCATAACTGGTCTGACCAATCACAACACCTCTATCCCAATCTTGAATAGCTCCAGACAATATCTCACTTCCAGATGCAGAATATTCATCAATAAGTACAGCTACTTTATCAATATTATAAAATGCATTTCCCGTTGATCTAAATTCCTTTTTCTTTTGATTCAGTCCTTCTGTGTAAGTGAGTAACTGGTCTTTTTCTTGGAACAGCTGAGAAAGAATTTTAATAGCTTGCGGGAGAAAGCCACCAGGATTCTCTCTAAGATCCAAAACTAAATTTAGTGATTGCCGATTATCCTTTAGCTTTTCTATTGATTCAATAAATTGTTCATAAGTGTTGGCACTAAATCGAGACAATTTCAGATAAGCTGTTTCCTTGTCTAGTAGATAGCAGATACTTGCTGACGGGACTTCAATTTCACTTATATCTACAGATACACCATACACCTGACCATCTAGCTTCATTAATTCTAAATCGACTTTGCGCTTATTCTCTGCTTTGAGATGTTTCCTAATTTCTTCAAAACTCAAATCTTGACCAGCAACCTCATCACCTTCCACAGAAATAAAAGCATGCCCGACTTCTAACCCAGCCTTTGCCGCTGGTCCTCCCTCTTGGATCTTCGATATATAGAAAGTGTCTTGTAGCTTAATTGACTCTATACCAATACCTCTATATTCACCTTGCATTCTCTCATTATGTCCGTCAAGTTCATCAGGAGTGATATAACTTGAATGGGGATCGAGCTCTGACAACATATTATCTATCATGTTGATCGTTATTTTCTCCGTCTCTATAGAGTCTACATATTTGTTCTCTATGAATCTAATTATTTCTTCTACTCTACCATCACCGTGGACTGTGCTTGTTGGTGCATCTATGGATTTGGCAACATCTTTAGACAGTAAGGAATAATCGCCGTGGGAAAAATCCATATTGTAGCCAGCAATTAAGCCAATAGCAGCTGATATACCTATCAAAACTGGTTCCCAGTATCTTCTTCTGTGGTTTTCTGAATTCGCCATTAACTGCAGTTATACTTAATTCCTATCAAAGCTACCATCTTATTTATTAAATAATTTTTAGTATTAATCTATTTTTAAATAGAAATCATCAAACTTGTAATAACTAATCGCCTGATGAAAAGTAAATTAATAGATGAGACGGATATAAAT
>CAZPUF010000007.1:0-34434 GCA_964589705.1 uncultured Saprospiraceae bacterium
GTTCTGTAGATAAATATAGGCGCAACCTACTATGGAAGTTCAACTGTAAAAATTCGGTAGGTGTTATAAGGAAAGCATTTGAAATGGGTCATCTACCCATATCCAATTCTCGATAAAAAGACTTTTTAAACTTCAAAGCCAGTCCACTATGGGCTGGCTTTTTCTTTTAGATGAATGGTGCAAATCTATTTATGTTAAGAAAATTGCACTGAATCCTTAAACATTATGTCCTTCAGATACAATTAGCTTATCAAAAGTGCAAAACGAGGGGATATGAAAAAGAGGGAAATTGATTGTTTGGCTAGTGTCTTCCTCCCATAAAGCAATCACCAATTTAAAGATCATTATAATTAAATTCATTGATCCAAATCAAGAAATCACTTTGTACTTAAATAACGACGTTTTACTCTAGATAAGGACTCTGGACTTAATCCAAGGTAACTTGCAATTAATTTCTGAGGAACAAGATTTAAATACTTAAAAGATAAAAGCTCTTGCTCCATAAATATCTGATAGCGCTTGGCCGCCCTATTATGTTGTAGCAAAAAGGCTCTTTTTTCTCTACGCAGGTGAAAATTTTCCTGCTTTTTTAACATAATGAAACAAAAGGCTGGACATTTCTTAAGACATTCTTCTAAATCTATTTTCTCTATATAAACAATCGTAGAATCCTTGATGGCTTCTTGTATTTGTTGGGAAGGAGATTCCTGTACGTAACTGACAAAACTATTAAAGCCTGTTCCTGGTAGCGCTATATTAATTGTTAATATATCACCATCTATCAGATTATATTGATGTACTGCGCCTTTAATAAGGAAAGCAACCTTCCTTTCTACTTCCAAATATTTGAGAATGTGACCCCCTTTTTTGAAAGTCTTCTTTCTTAGGTATTTTAATACATATTCTAATTCACTTTCAGGAAGCTTAAAATCATTAATCCTAAGATAGACATTCAAGAGGTCAAGCTCTTGACGATTAAGGTTGCTCATTTTGTGGACAATAGGGTGTTAACTGTGTCCGTAAGTGGATTGACCAGCACAATTAATCATTTTGAGCCTCGATTATCTTTTTCTTAAGGGTTTGAAATTCTGCTTCTGTTAATAACCCATCATTTTTCATCTGTGTGATTGATTCCAACTGGGCTACAAAGTCTTTAACTTTTGGCTTTGCCTTATCATCGACCATCTCATCTACAACCTCTTCCACTTCATCATGTTTGACTTTTTGCTTTTTCTCCATCTCCTTAGCCATTTGCTTACCTTTTTCGAATTTTTCATCGTAAAACTTCTTTAGCCGGGAAGGATCAAAATCTAAAAATGTTCCTCCTGTATCAAAGTGCTTTTTAAACACTTCTCCGATAGCGTATGTAGAAGCCCCCGATAATACAGCCAAGGTAACACCTCCTATCATCGTTCCAACCACAGGTATAAACTTTACTGCTCTTGCACCCAAACGAGCCAATCCAGAACCAGTTAAGGCTGTTATGACTGCTTTACCCTCCGTCTCTTTAAAATCAATATCATATACCTTGCAAAGTTGTCTGATCATATCTAACTGTATAGCGCCTACAGCAAAAAAATCAGCTATTGGCACTGGAATAAAACCAGCCCCCATAGACCAAATCATATGGTTTTTAATAATTGAGTTTGCATGAGCTGATTTACCGGTATCTTTTTGTTTTGACATTTCTTATGATAGTTATTACAATACAATAAAGGCAATTATGGTCTATGAAGTTCTTTGAGTCTATAAAAATCGATTAACTAACTTAAATATCGTATAAAATTAGAAACCTACTCTCTCTTGGTGGGCTGCCATATATTAGTATGAATTCCACCAATATATTTTACCAATCCAGAAAGCAACGCAAAATTCATCTTATTGAAATATCTGATATTTCGTATGAGGCTGTATTGAACCTTCATAGATTGCAGTAATTTATCAAGTAGCGGAACCAAACCATACCAAAGTAACTGTCCAATTACTATTACTATCCAGATCCCACCGTTATGCCAAGCAAGCAATAAGCTTGACAAACCAATGACAATCATTAGAATAGGTCCAATCCACCTGATTACCTTATGTGATATGTAATAGAATCCCAGAGGAGTGAAAGGATTCAAAATATGTCTGAAATGTACAAGGTTTTGAAAATTACCAGCTGAGATCCGTTTTTTGCGTCGAAACTCTTCTTCCGCATCGTGAGATACTGGTTCAAAACAGAGAGCAGATAATTCATTAATCACTTTGTGACCATCTGACAATAGCGTCATAGAGATATAAAAATCGTCTACCAGAAAATTGGTTGGTACCGGCTTAAACAGATTAGCTCTCATCATAAAGCAACCGCCGAAAGGACCAATCATCTGTCCAGACACCTTGGACTCATATGATTTTAATCGAACCTCAGAAGATAAATATGAATTTTCGGATCGAGAAATTCCTTCCGCCTTCATTCCTGTATAGGTCATGTGAGCATCCACCATGCCAATCTCAGAATTCTTAAAGTGCCTTGCTAATTGACTGACCACATTATTTTCTAAAATCACACTGGCATCTGTCATTAGAAATAAGCCCTCCCCATCAGGAAATGCTTGGCTAGCCATAACAGATAACTGATTGATTATATTTGGTTTTCCTTGTCTGGAATCGAAAAGAATTGGAGTGAAATTTGAGCTATGCGCAGCTTGCAGTATTTGATTCGTACTGTCTGTAGAATTATCAGAACCTATATATACATGAATTCTATCTTTGGGATAACCCTGAGTTAATAATGAGGCAATTTTTTTTTCCAAAATGACTTCCTCATTATATACAGCCATTAGTACGGCTACATAAGGCAATGACTCTTCAGAATGAAATATTAGATCATTTGAAGTTTTTCCTTTTGCTCTGAACCTCATAATCAGGGGATAAAAAACATAACTATGCAGGAGCAGAAATACTGGAATTCCAAAAAGTAGATATAAGGTTAGTGTCATTCTTACATAATTATCTTACAGAAGAATACCTACACCAAAGAAAAGTACGAATGCCAAAGTTGTTAGTGCCATCTGCTTCAAATAAGGATCCAAATCTTGGGCATTTGTTTTTGTAACGATGGCTTTTCCATTAATGAAAAGCAAAGGGATAATTATTAAATAAAGCAACTGAATTGGCTTATTATAATGTAGCACTGTATAAGTAATCGCCAACAATAACCCAACTATCAACAGTGCTATATGGTACCATGTTGCTCTGTGCCGACCAAGTCTAACTGGAATAGAATACTTGCCGGCTTCGAGATCAGAATCGATATCTCTTATATTATTGACATTTAGGACAGCCACGGTAAATAGTCCACAAGCTGAACCTGGCAATAATAGATCTAAATCTACCCGTTTCGTCATCAGATAATATACACCCAAAACACCTAACCAACCAAAAAATAGAAATACAGAAATATCACCCAGTCCAATATATCCATAAGGTCTTGCTCCATTAGTATACAGCACTGCTGCTAGCATTGCTAGACATCCTAATCCTGCAAATGCAAGAAAAACTTCTTTGGGGACACCTGCTATCCACAAAAGGCAGATACCAACAATAAGCGTAATCACAGCACATAATACTATTGCTCCTTTCATCTGAGATCTAGAAATTTTTCCAGATTGAACCTCTCTAGATGGACCTTGCCGATTGCTATGATCTGCGCCATGGATACTATCTCCATAATCATTAGCCAGATTAGAAAGAATCTGTAGACAAAGTGTGGTGAGCAAAGCCATTACAAAGACTGATAGACTAAAGCCACCCTTAGACGCCGCCAAAAAAGACCCCATACCAATACTAGCTAAGGCCAGTGGCAAAGTTCTAAGACGCATTGCAGATATCCAGGATTTCAACATAACCTTCACATTCCTTGACAAAGGTATTCGGAATTAGGAATATATCTACAAAAGATCTAATGTTACTTAATACTGAGCTGAGTACCGCTACTGTAACTTCCAAATTCAGGAGCATAGACTGATTGAATTTGAGCTAGCCCATTAACAAAATCCCCTTTATGAGTTACCCGGAGATCATATTCGAGTACCCAGTTTCCTTTAGGTAGTCTTGAGAAATAAAAGATTGTAGAGAGGTCTTTATTAGTCTCATAGTATCCCAAACCATCTTGTCTCTTATATCTACTCAATGTATTGACTGGTCCCAAACCACTACCGCGCCAGTCTTTTAGTTCAACAAATTCCATTGGCCTGTCCAATGATATTGTTAACTTAACTCGTATGAGATCACCTGGAGATAATGTCTGCTCAGAATCAATCTTAGAGAGCTGCTCTCCATGATCTGTTGGAATTACTTTGTACACTGATTTGGATAACGCTAAAGGAGAATCAACCTTAGCTTTTACCGATGAAATATCTTCATAGTACTGCCAATATGCTGCTCCCCATACATCAGTATTAGAGGGATTTTTCACAGTCACCTCATTCATAGCTAAAGAAATGTCTTTTCTATCAAAATCTTTTCTGATATATCCAATTCGTAACTCCTGAATATTGGGCTTAATAGATTCAGACAGCTTTGGAAGGATAATTTCAATTCCATCATTGGACTTAAGCATAGCCTCTTCCCCCAACAAGAAAGCATAACAAGCCTTACTGGTTCCTGATTGGGTACTCCAGTTATTGGTTTGCTTATTTTTGAGTAGCCATAATTTTAATTTTGAAACTAATTTTGGATCGACTGCCAAATCTTGAAATAATTCTATCATCAAGGCTTGCTTAGAAATATCTGAGTTATACCAATAATACCCAGCCAAATCATTCCAATAATATCCTACATTTTCATTTCTAATTAATTTTTCTAAGAGCGATTTCTTAACATTGGAGACAATATCTGCTCTGTCCGACCTAAGTGCACTATAGGCAATTAATCCTTGCGAATAAGTAGAATAATTATACCAGCTATCTTCTATTTTTTCAAATATCTTTTTTGTCTCTTGTTTTACTTGTGTGCTTGACTTCACATTTGGAAAGAAACTACGTACATAGAGATAATGCATAACTATTGGAGAAATCTGATTATCATCTAAGCGAATCCTTTTTTGATGATCCAAAAATCTATTGTCCAGATATTCAACACTCTTCTCAACTGAAAGGGCCGCATAGTCGAGTTGAACTCCCAACTTACTAAGGTGACCTATGCCTTCAAGAATATTCTGAGTATTATACCAATTATCTCTTCCACCCGGCATCCATGCGTATCCTCCGTTGCTCAATTTGTATTTATTCAAGGCACGTAAACTCTCAGAAATCTTATTCGTTACATAATTCTCATCTAAGTAAATAGATAATAAACTCATCATTTCTTCTTCATCAAGTGCTTCTTTCACCCATGGTGTTTCATTCAAATCATCCAATTTTAAGTCTTGATTCTGCATAAGTGCACTTTGCAACTTGGTGCCTTGCCATTGCTCTAGCATCTGCTTAATATCGGGTTCTTTTTGAATTAAATGCTTCATCAGTGCAGTGGCATAGAGCGCATTGAATCTACTTTCAGAGGATGGCATGTCCTGGCTCAATAGATAAGGAATAGATTTGACCACCAACCAGGCAGGATTTGTAGTAAGCTCTATTGTATAATTATGACTCTCAATGCTATTACTTTCTTCAAGTTTGGCAAGACTTTCAACAACAATGTCCTTCGATTGACCGCTGACGACATGGAACGGTTGGGATTCCGTAATCAGAATACGATTGCTTACGACTGGCATTATCGACTGCTCGCCATCTGTATGATTTCCTCCAGACACCAGCACCCTGATTATCACTGGACTATTAAATTCCTCTGGCACAACAACTGACCATATAACCGTCTTTGATTTTCCAGCTCCTACTTCGGTTGAAATGTCTATGGAACTTTGCACTAGATCAGATGCCACAGATACTCCAGAGACAGCATCGAATATTTCTATTCTGGAATTTGTTGATATCGAATTATCAGTAAGGTTAGTGACCTTAGCTGTCAACTCCAACTTGTCTCCTTGCCTGATAAATCTAGGTAGAAATGGTTCTACCATCAATTTTTTTTGAGTGACAACAGACTTAGAATCAAATGTGTATGCCAAATCTTTATCATACGCAAATAATAACAGGTTCCATTTTGTCAAGGCTTCATTCATAGTGAAGTCCAAATCCACAGTACCATTCTCAATCTCTAAATCTGGTATAAAAAATACTGTCTCATTAAGATTTTCTCTGACACTAAAATCGTCTGTGGATTTATTATCGCTGTTATTAGATGATAGGTCAACGTCATTTGAAGTGTCAGCTTGCACACTTTCAAGACTTGCCTGTCGACTTTCTACACTGTCATCACTAGCCATCTTCGCCGCACGAGGTACTGCTTTATCAAAAACAGCACCTTCTGGAAAACCTCCATATCCTGAGAAATTAGAAGTTCCTCTACCCAACAATCCAAAAGTATTGAGCATCGGCGTATAGCCATGCACGTGGAAAGGTGTGACACCAACATGTGGAATGTAATTATAAGCATGACCCTTTGCAAATCCAATGCCTCGCCAAGAATGGTATCCACGATAAATCGGAAAAAACATTTTTTGCCAACTGTGATTGACAAATTGATCAAGGCTGGCATCATACATCGCAGCAGTCAATTTACCAGTTACAGATTTTCCTTGAGCATCATTTATTTTTATTTTCCAATTTTCTCTAGAGCCCGGTTCTATTTTATCTCTAAAGGTGACATATTCAATACTCAATTCCTTCTCCTTCCATGGGATATTAATATCAACTTTATGAGTATAGAATCGATTATCTTTCACCAATGCCAAGTCTATACTGAATCCACCTAAATCTTTATTATTAATTTCATACTCTATCCGACCTGATGGATTCAAAGTCATCCATTCAGTCTTATTGGTAGTTCTATTATAATGGATTCGATATATAACTCTAGCTCCCTTGTAAGGGCTTGTAACATCCAAGCTCACTTTATCACCAGGCTGATAAGATTCTTTGGGAGAAGATACCCATAATTGCTTAGTACCTAATGCCGTTCTGATTCTATCCGTTATTTGAAGATATCTAGTTGCCTTGGCTTCATTTCCTTCATTATCTCTGGCAATAAAATCCAATCTATAGACCCCATGCCCAAGTGATTCAAATTCATTAAGACTAATATCGTGACCTGTTTTTTTTACTGTTAGAATATTGTCCAACATGGGCCACTGGTCTGGATTTGACTCTGCACCATATACATCTAAAGGAAACATTTTAGAAAATGACAGACTATCCAAATTATGAAATTCTGCAGCATCCCATTTCTTTTTCCTTTTCACATATTGTGGGTAATCAATTGTAGAGGCAATGATTGTTACATCTGTATGAAGTGCAGCTCCATCTGCATTTTTTGAATTAAGTGTAATTGTCGAATTCTCTCCAGTAAATCTTGCTTCTTCCATTTCAATATTAATATAAAATGGTGTGGAACCAAGGTTAATTGATTTTGTAGTTGTGACAGTTTCTCCAGTTTCGTCTGTGATGTCTAAATGGGCAATATAATTATATCGCAAATAGTCATTTCCTGCTGTTTTTGTTGGAATATCAAAACTGAACTGACCATGATGATTAGTCTCAGTACTTCCGTATATCACTTGTTCAGCAGGGTTACGCTGATGTATATGATAGCTTGATCTATAGAACCAAGCGAATTCTTTTCGCTCCACTCTATAACTTACCTTGGCATTCTGGATATTAGATCCACTGTATGATTGAACCTTGCCATAAAATTTTATAGTATCTCCAAGAATTGGTGAAGTATCAAGCGTATCCATTTTCGCTAATAGCTTTGGACGTTTATATTCTTCAACTCTAATACTGTGACTACTCCTTCCTTCGTTAGTTGTTAGCTGCACTTGATACTGACCATTGAGCCCGTTAGAAGGAATTTTCAGTACGCCATCAAAAGCTCCGTAATCATCTGAATTCAGCTGTTGTTCACTAATCACTTGTCGATTAGCATCTTTCCAAATAAGCTTGACCTGCTGATTGGTAGAAATAGAGGGTACTTGATTGTCTGAGTAGGTAGTCAGTAGGCCTTTGAAATAAACAGACTGCCCTGGTCTATAAATGGCTCTATCCGTAAAGAGTGAAATCTGGGTGTGGTTCCTTGAGCCTCGCCCTCTATTAATATGATGATATTCTCTCAGATCAAGTATATCATCCCCATTGACTATTTTAAATGTGAAATTTCGTGATTCGCCATCAAACTTTACTCTACCATCTATATCGGACATCAATGTCTTTCTCAACACCCACTCCCTTTTGCGATTTCTTGATTGATATTCCTGCTCAAAGACTTCTGCCTTGACATTGGCCAATGCCACACCAGTAGTCCTATCCAAGATAAATATCTCAGAAGCATCAATATTATCCAGACTGACATAAGCCAAATTACTGACATGAAAAATAGACATGCTATAACTATCTGCTTGCCTGATATCACCTGACAGATTATTGTGCACCAGTATACAATATGTACCCAATGGCAAACCATCCATAGCAAACTCTTTTGTATGCCAGTTATAATCTTCTGACTGGTCCAAGTCAAGTTGGCCAGACCTTACCTCTTTTAATTTACTTATTATCTTGAGTCGTTCACTGTGGTCATAATTGGTCTTAAGTTTTTCTAGTTCCTCCTCAGATAATGAGTGTATAGTATACTGAAGTGTTGGTGTATTCCTGTATCGAACAAAAGATAAGAAAGGAGAGTCAGGCAGAACAACTTGCTCCATCTCTAGACTATACTCTTTCATCATGATTCTGGATTCTGCCTGATCTATATATTTATCAAAATAACTGTCATGACTACTTGATTTTAATTCAGCTAATAACTGGGCGGCTTTTTGCCAATAGTTCTTTTTGTTATTGTTGGTATTATTTGCACTATGATTTACATAGTAATTGACCAATTGAAGTGTAGGATACTCTACGCCATTCTGACCTCTGTTCTTTATAATCAAGTTTTGTAGCGCAGATATATATGCGTTGTCTTTGTCACTGAATCCAGCATTACGGTAGACATAATCTATTCTCTGAGTTTCAAGCCATATTTCTTGATGTTGATTTATATCTGTATCTCGCTTTGTCTTTTCAAATATCCAAAGGACCATTTTATGGACATCAGAGAAGTTAAGTTCCGTGGGAGTAAAGTTGCTCATAGCATCATTACTTTCCGCAAAATATTCTGGACCACTTAACTTGAGATGTCCTGCAGGCAATCCTACGAAGGCATTACTTTGTGTAAAATGCTGGATACACCTTAAGTGTAAAAATTGATCAAGGTTAGTGGCCTTTAAATATACCTTTTCATCTTGCGCATTCTCGAGTAATACATCTAAGTCTGGTAAGGCTACATCCGAAGAATTATTCAGCGACTGTATATAATATTCTGCCGCTTTTCGTTGTATACTTTCTAAGCTGGAGAAGACTAGATCAATGTTTACTTTTTCATCACTATCTACCTGTAGTGTTCTACTTTGAAAGCGGTAGGCATTTCTTATTCCATAATTATGATAAAGCTGCCCCAAAAGTGAAGCATAGATGCTTTTGCCTGCATTGGATTTGATGGCACCCATCTCCTTTTCCATGTCAAGAATTTCTTGTGCTGGATCTTCATCTTTGATTAGGCGTGAAAGCTTAGACCTATATATAATAGCCTTAATGAGTTGATCATCCCTATTATCTGTTATGGATTTCCGATAGATTTTCTCAACAATTTGTATGGCAGTCTTTGGAAACTTCCTTTCTTGCTCAACTACTTCTTTCCATAGCGCATCATACTCATCGTTTGCACTATGATCAAAAAAGGTGGATGAGAATAACCCTAAGAGAATAATCATTAAATACTTCATTAATGTGATTTAACTATTAGACGGCGTTCTGTTATCTAATACATATTTTAAGATCTAAAAATTCTATTAAAATCCAGTTTATGATAGAATTCAATTACTTCAATGTAACTCAAATCTAGACAAGTCTACTTCAGATGAAAGGGCTTCATGTTTTATTAGAAAGTCAACCATTTTTTTGGACCAATATGGAGCCAGAGATGTTCCTTTTGTCCCTAATCCATTGAATAAAAAAAGAATCTTATGCAATGGATGCTGTCCAAGTAAGGGTCTTCTTCCTTTGACGCTAGGACGGATTCCTGCCAAATGAGACCTAACTTCATATGGAACACTTAATAAATCCTCTAATTTTTGCTTCCAAAGCTGAGCAAACTCTAATGTAGGCGAACTATCTTCAGCGTCCCACTCATACCCGCCACCTGTCCAAAAGGTATTTGAATCATTAGGAGCAATAAATATCTTGTCTCTTAATAGCTTGTCAGTTGGTAGCACTTCTTCTATCCGTACTTCAAGTGATTCACCTTTTGCTGGTTGGAACGGGAGATAACTGAATGGAGAGTCTTTTGCAGACTTAAATCCAGTACAATCTATTAGTTTTGAAAACGTTTCATTATCCAGAATGTAATCACTTTGCCCTCTTATCGAATCAAAATCAATTTGGCCTACTATAAGCTGATTTCTTTCTATAAGGTACTTTCGATAAGTTTTTATAAGCAAGGACACATCTACTTTTAGTGCTTGAGTGATTTCTCCGTAGCTTTTTGGACGTCGTAACAGAGGAGCATAACCGGCAAGATTGGGGGTGACAACGTAATCTTCATAGCCAGGTCTGCTCGTAGATTCCATCCACCTGTTTTCCTCAGCTATCGAATCGAAAGAACGAAGAATATTGTGCGATGTCATCAGCGTGACACCGAGTAATGTTTCCAACGACCTATAAGTATTCTTGGCTACTGGCAGCAAGTCATCTATCATCCAACTCTTGACATAACGTCGACCGGTAATTGGATTAATAATTCCAGCAGCAGCTAAGGTAGCGGCAGACTCATGATTATTATCTATTACCTTATGAGTGATATTGCGTTGTGTCAACTCGAAGGAGAGCATTGTCCCAGCCAATCCCTGGCCAATAATCAGTACATGATCTTGTGCCATTAATCCTGTGGTATAGTTTCCTTCAACTTTTTTGGCAGTTTGGAATAGACCAGGTCATAAGAGTGGTGCACTAGCTTGATTATCAAATCTTCATCCAATTCATCTTCAATATAAACCGTGTTCCAATGCTTCTTATTCATGTGCCAACCAGGAATAATTTGTGGATGAGATTCTCGTAATTCTTCAGACCATTCTGGATTAGCCTTGAGGTTGACACGGGGTTCGTCTTCATCTAAAGGGAGAATAGCAAACATTTTACCACCTACTTTAAAGACTAAGGTGACCTCATCAAATGGCAAAGTCTCTTCTGCCCCATTTTTAGACAAACAGAGTTCTCTAAATTTTTCGATGTTCATAAGTTGTACCTCACGTTGTGTTGAGCAATGTAATGATTGTACAATTCTTCATTGAACTCGCCTTCTTCGTATAATCCTGCTGCTTCCCTTTGCCGACAAGCTTCATATAGGGTGATGGCGCAGGCTACTGAAATATTGAGCGAATTGACCATGCCATATTGTGGAATAGTAAAATTCCCATCTGTATATGCCAACGCCTCTTCAGATATGCCTTCTTTCTCATTTCCAAACAAGAAGGCTACTTTGCCTGTCACTTCAAGATCGTAGAGACTCTTGCTGTCTTTGCCCAGATGAGTAGCATATACATAGTCATACTTTTTCTTCACTGCAGTGAAGCAAGATTTTACCTCTCTGTACAAATGAATGTTCAGCCACTTTCTTACACCTGTGGCGCTCCCTTTTACATGATCTAATCTGGATTCCTCTAAGTGATCTTCTGTATACAGTATATACAACTCTTGAATGCCCACTGAGTCACAAGTTCTCATTACTGCACCAATATTATGCGGGTCATGAACATTCTCTATGATGACTGTCATGTCTTGCCTAGCAGTGGCTACCCTTGCAAATTTTTCAAGCCTTTGTTCTGTAATCAACTTACTCATCGGAACGAGAAGTAAAATAATTATCCTTAAACTCTAAAATGTACAGGTGATTATTTTGGAAATACTGAATGTTATCAAAGCTATCATCATCACCCGGTTTAAAGACCTTCAAGACTTCAAACTCTGTCTGATACAGGCTGGCTTCATAGGTGTCTAGGAAGTATTGAAATTTCTTTCCATAATTTTTAAGACTCCGACCTACAAACATCATCATATCATAGCCTTCAAAAACATCCTCCGAAGGAAAGTCTTGATATTTATCAAAGTAATTTTGCCTGAATTCATTGACCTCTTCTGAGCCTCTATTCAGATATGACGTCCTGCAGATTCGCATATTGAGATTGCTGTAATGCTCAAATGTAATCTTGTTAGACTCAATTAAAATTGGCATGCCATAAAGCACCACTTTATTAAGCCCTTTCTCTCCTGCTAATTTTCTAACGGCATTATATACAAAGTTTTCATCATCCACAAAAGACCAATTGGGAAGAATAAAAACCGTTGTCTTATCCTCAAAGAAAACCTCTTGATAGGCATACTCTCCTAGCAGGAGGGAATCTTCTTCCAAGTATAATTCTTCAAACTGACCAGGCAAATCTTCATCGCCATCAGCTACCTGCTGAATATAATTCATCATCCCTCTATCCTTTCTGTTCTTCCTACCCAATAAAAACACCTGATCATTCTCGTAATTATCCTTCACATCTTCCACAATCTTATTCATGTGGTTTTTCAAACTGGGATTAAGTTGTACATAGTAGGGGTTATCTGAGGTTACTTTAGTACTGGACAGCCAAGGTGATACTACTGGGATTTCGTTATTTTTTCCGTACTGTGCGGTGGATGCTAATTGCCCTCTATCCTTTGGTCCTATGATTACATCTGCATTATTACATTGCTGCAGTTTAAGATTAAAGTCACCTGACTCTGCATCATATACAGACACCTGGAGAGAGATATCTTCTTGCTCTAAGGTTTCTAAGGCCATGAGTGTACCCGCATAGTAGTTGGTAATTCTGCCAAGATTGCTTACAGCCTTATTGGCGTCATCAAGATTGTTATTGACTAACCCAAATGGATACAATAAGGCGACATTATAGAAAGGTCGCTTATCCAAATCCAAATCTTCGATAGTTTTCTCATACTCTGCCAGGCGGTCTATTTCTGTCCAATATATGGTATCCAGTTCTTGAGCTCGGGTTGTTTTTTTCTTCGCTTCAATAGGATTCCTCCCGGGAGCCATCACCGTATCATCTTGTGCTGTCTTCTTAGTACCTCCACAAGATGACAAGCCAAAAAATAGTGTGATTAAGAGTAAATAATATAGTCTACTCCCATTCAATAGTCGCTGGGGGTTTGGTGCTGATATCATAGACAACTCTATTTATTCCTCTTACTTTATTGATAATTTCATTCGATATATCTCCAAGCAGTTCATAGGGCAATTTACTCCACTCTGCAGTCATTCCATCTTTACTCATCACTGCTCTAAGTGCCACTACATTTTCATATGTTCTCTCATCTCCCATTACTCCAACGGATTGGACTGGTAGTAAGATTGTGCCAGCTTGCCAAACTTTATCATACCATCCACTTTCCTTTAACTTGGAAATAAAAATATGGTCGGCTTCTTGATTGAGTTCAATTCTCGCCTTGGATAATTCTCCTAAAACTCTAATAGCCATACCAGGGCCAGGAAAAGGATGTCTTCCTACAAAACTTTCTTGTAAGCCCAAGGACTGCCCTACAGTCCTTACCTCATCTTTGAATAAGGTTCTTAATGGTTCTACCAGTTCCAAATTTAAATGATCTGGTAACCCACCCACATTATGGTGCGACTTGATAGTAGCAGATGGACCTTTGACAGAGACTGACTCTATAACATCAGGGTATATGGTACCCTGTGCTAACCATTTTATATCGGACATTTTTGACGCTTGCTCTTGGAACACGTCTATAAAAACACTGCCTATAATCTTGCGCTTCTTCTCTGGGTCTTTTACGCCATCCAGTGCTGACAAAAAGGTATCAGATGCATCTACTCCTATCACATTGATGTTGAGCGCTTTGTATGCTGCTTGTACATCATGAAATTCATTTTTTCTAAGTAAACCATTATTGACAAATACCCCAGTTAGGTTATCACCAATCGCTTTGTGTATAAGCATGGCAGCTACTGTAGAATCTACTCCTCCTGATAAACCTAGAATAACTTTATCATTTCCCAGCTTTGCTTTCAACTCTTGGACAGTCGATTCTATAAATGCATCTGGGGTCCAAGTTTTACTGCATCCTACTTCCTGAGTTAAGTAGTTGTCCAATATCTGAGTCCCTTGCAATGTATGTGTTACTTCAGGATGAAACTGCAGACAGGTAATTGAGTGCTTAAATCTGCCTTCATTTGATTTGAATATAGCGACAGGAATACTCTCTGTGTTTGCAAGTATTGTAAATCCTTCAGGAAGGGACTTAATACTGTCTCCATGTGACATCCATACTTGACTTCCCGATGTTATACCTTCAAGAATTTTATCATTTTGAATGACATTTACTATAGCTTTACCATACTCTCGCTTGTCTGACTTCTCTACCCTACCTCCAAATTGCTTAGCTGTTAGCTGAGCACCATAACAGATACCCAGTACGGGTTGATGCTCCAGAATGGATGCTAGATCCCTTTCTAATCGATGTGCATCATTGACAGAAAAAGGACTTCCAGATAGAATGACTCCCTTAATATCTGGGTGTGTTAGATCAATATCCTTATTATATGGGTGGATCTCAGAATATACACGGAGCTCCCGTAGCCTTCTTGCAATCAGTTGTGTGTATTGCGACCCAAAATCAAATATGATAATCTTTTCCATGAAGGTCACAAATATAGTCAGGATGATGGTTTTCGCCTGACAAACATGGCCAGATTAAATCATATATTGCTATATATCTGATTTAATAGAAAATAGTTATTAATCTATGAAAACACTTATAGTGATAACATTGGACAGTGCATCACCTTAGCGTCACAGACACCTTATCTGATTGCTTATCGTTCGGATACATATTAGTAACGATGGAGTTAGAAGGTACGCCGTTAATCTCAAAGTACTTTTTGCAGGCTTCTAATCTATTTTGCACCAGTTCAATACTTTTGTCACTTTCAGCTAAATGGAATGATTCCAACAGAATAGAGGAAGCTTTGCCAGCCTTGATCTTGCTGGCATGGTCCTTAATATCATTTATAGCCAATTCAGATAATAAGGCTGAGTCAGCATCAAATTTGAAATAGTTACCACTAACTATCGGCGAATCCGATACTTTTGATTTAGAAATGACAAGTGAGCTGGGCTCAACAACTTCTGCTGAATCTTGACTATCTATTCTCAGATTAGCATATTGAAATTTGTCTGCACTCTTTAGCTTATCAAAACCAGACAGATATGTACTTACTTCTCCCTTGATTTCTTTGATTTCTGATCCGTCAAGTATGACTTTTGTGGGAATTCCATTAATTAGAACAATACTTTGGGACGATATACCAAGAGGGGACAAGCTTAGCACTAGTATGAATATTTTGCTAAAACTTTTCATGAGTTAAATTTGGATTATAGTTTACTTCAAAATCGTCGGTTATTACGTCGTCTGTCGTTATTATAAAATTCGATATAAAGTTCGTATAAATTATAGGTGTAAACACGGAATAATGGCATTTTCGAAGAAAAATGCTCATTTTTTTCCAAAAATTCAATAAAAAGTTGGGCTGAATCTGGAAAAATAGATAAGAAATGTTATTAAAAATAGAAAAAGAGGCTATCAATCCTCCAATCCACGGCCATTTTTAACAATTTTGCCAGAGGCTGTTAATTCGGTCATTAACTTATCTAATATGCCGTTGATAAATTCTTTACTCTTGGCAGTGCTATAATTTTTGGCCAATTCGACATATTCGTTGAGAGTAACCTTGGAAGGAATGGTAGGAAAATTCAGGAATTCACATATTGCCAACTGCAATAAAATAGTATCTACAAGAGCCAATCTCTCATGATCCCAGTTTTCCAGAACTGGTATGACATGATCCATTATTGCTTTTTTGTCAGAGACTGTTTTCTTAAGCAAATTGAGACCAAACTCTTTCACCGTTTCATCTTCAGGCAAGAATTCCTTGTGTGCAGTTTTGGATTCTGCTGGTAATATTTTGAGATACTTTTTCACACTTCCGACGACCAAAGATTTGTCGTCTACCCAGTTGTAGTAATTATCTTCCAAAATTTCATTGAAATACTCATTCTGGCGGCAAAACCTAAATAGCTCTAAAAACAACTCGAGAACGTCACTATTTGATGTTTCTGATCCAATAAAAGTCTTATAAGCCTCTGTCTTGGCAAATAGATCATAAATCTTCTGAATATAGTCCTCATTGACTTTGCTTTCGAATTCAAGTTCTTCCCATTTCTTAGCTAGAACAGAATTAGACGCTATGTCCTGAATTAGTGAATTTTTAAGAAGCTTGTCAGTGAATTGTTTGTCATAATCAGAAGGTAAGTGCTTAGACTTACGTTTGGCCATATCTGGTTCGCTACATTGAGAGATACGATATATGACGTAGATAGAAAAGAGAAAAAGCTCAAAACTCTTACCGATATTATCGTTGTAGGATTTGTAAATATCCTTAGGTTTTAGTGATTCGTCTCTGTCAAGAGAATAAATCAGCTGCATAACCTTGATTCTTACACTTCTTCTACTTAGCATGAATTACAAAACATTTTAAAGATTATCACCACTCATGGCGATACTTAAAGAGCACGAAGTTAAAGGAAAAAGCTGTCTTAACTTGAATTCTATATTAAATATTATCGTAATATTTTAAAAGTCCCAGTTTTAAATACAAAATTCACCCTATACGGGCTAAACTTTCAATGTTCTCTTAATAATATAAGCCTCAGTAACCTCATTTATATTCTTAAATACGTTGCCTTTTAGATTTTGCACCTCTGACAAAGGTATCCATTCTGCCTTGGTGATGTCCTCTTCCTTCTGAGGAATTAATTGCTGGTTAGCAGTAACCATCTCATACCAATAGGTTTTTTTTATCGCTCGCTTACCATTCTTAGTTTTGTAAGTATGTCTCGTGGTCTTAATCTTCTTGCCTATGGTAATATTAGTAATACCTGTCTCCTCCTCTACTTCTCTGATTGCAGCTTCTTTTTTCTTTTCTCCTTTGTCTATTTTGCCTTTGGGCAAATCCCAGCTTCCCCTTCTAAAGATAAATAAGATATTATCCTCACCATCATTCACCATACCGCCAGCAGCCTCTATTATCTTAAATAATGAATTAAAGTCCTTTTTTAATTTACTTAGATTATCATGATGGATTACTACTTCATTAAAGCGATTTGTTTTCTCCATCATATCTATATAGGAAAGCAGCATCTTCAACTTACCAGAATAAGGTGCTATCAACTTTCCTTTTACTTTTTTTACTTCGCTAACATCTTGAGAGTCAGTTAGCAGAAGCATGTTCTCGTTTATGTATATTTTGTACATTTGCCGATCTTATACAAGTATTGAATGAGCACATTATCCCTCCAAGTTGCATCAAAACTTTTACAAATTAAGGCCATTAAGCTTCAGCCTCAAAATCCTTTTACTTGGGCTTCTGGCTTAAGGTCACCAATTTATTGTGATAACAGGATAACGTTATCTCACCCCGAAATTAGAGATTTTATTAAGGAAAGTTTAGCCAGTAAAATATTTGCTTTTGGAGATATAGATGTCGTTGCTGGTGTTGCGACAGCTGGGATAGCTCATGGTGCCTTATTAGCCGATAAGCTTAACAAACCATTTATCTATGTTCGTTCTAAAACGAAAGCGCATGGCAGGCAAAACCAAATTGAAGGAGAATTTAAACAGGGTGATAAAATGCTTGTAATCGAGGATCTCATATCAACAGGTATGAGTAGTGTTGCCGCTTGTGATGCGCTTATAGAAGCAGGAGCCAAAGTATCTGGTGTCTTGGCCATATTCACCTATGGATTTGAAGCTTCTAACAAGGTCTTTGACGACAGGAAAATCCCTGTAGAGACTTTAACTAATTACAGAAACATACTTGGGGAGGCTGTCGATTCAAATTATATCTCTCAAAATGAAAAAGACCTGTTGGAATCTTGGAATAAAGATCCTAAGTCATGGTCTGAAAACTTTACAACATTGCAATAATATATGAAAGTCATCAATAAAACATCAGAGAAGTTTCTATACAAATATCTCAATGCCACTTCTCCCACAGGATTCGAGTGGGAAGGACAAAAAGTTTGGGTTAATCATATCAAACAGTACGTCGATGAAATACATCTGGATGAATATGGCACAGCTTATGGGGTCATCAATCCTGGACAGCCATACAAAGTCGTGATAGAAGCCCATGCAGATGAAATTGCTTGGTATGTCAATTATATAAGCGAGGATGGTTATATCAATGTCATAAGGAATGGAGGTAGCGATCATATCATTGCGCCATCAAAAAGAGTAAATATCCACACGCCTAAGGGTATCGTCAAAGGTGTTTTTGGGTGGCCTGCTATTCATGTAAGAAGAGGCAAGGATGCGAACCTCTCTCCTAAACTGGAAAATATCTTTATAGATGTAGGTGCTGCAGATAAGAAGGAAGTGCTAAAAATGGGAGTCCATGTTGGCTGCGTCATTACCTTTGAAGATGAACTAATGAAACTCAATAATAGATACTATGCGGGAAAGGCATTAGACAACAAGATGGGTGGATTTTGTATCGCTGAGGTAGCAAAGCTTGTAAAGAAAGGGAAGAAAAAACTCCCCTTCTCCCTCTATGTGGTAAATGCGGTGCAAGAGGAGATTGGTCTAAGAGGAGCAGAGATGATAGCAGAACGAATCAAACCAGATGTAGCTATCATTACGGATGTAACGCATGACACCTCTTCTCCTATGATGAAAGCCAATCAAAACGGCGATCAAAAAGCAGGTAAAGGTCCAGTTCTTACTTATGCTCCTGCAGTGCATAACAAGCTAATCAAGCTAATTGAAAAAACAGCGGATAAAAATAAAATACCCTTCCAAAGATCAGCAAGTAGCAGATCTACCGGTACAGATACAGATGCATTTGCCTACTCAAACATGGGTGTAGTCTCGGCACTTATATCTTTACCACTCAAGTACATGCATACAACTGTAGAAATGGCTCATCAGGAGGATATAGAAAATGTGACCTTACTCATATATCATACCCTATTAGCCATTAAGAAAAATCACGACTTCAAATATTTTAAGTATTGATAAGTCAGTATCAATAGGAATAAGAGCTGTAAATCTATACTTATATAGCTCGCTACATATTGCAATAGGTGCCCTGCTCTTTGCTTTTGAAGCATACATGCTATATCGTCTACCCGTAGACAAAGGGTATTTGGCTCTAGTGTTTTGCTCTACGCTACTTATCTATTCCTTACATCGCATCATAGGGATCAAACATACTGTTCCTGACAACAATCAAGGGCGATTCGCCATAATCAGAAAATATAAAAATCACATTGCCATATACGCTGCACTAGCATTTGTGGGCTGTTTAGTATCGATCATCTTTACACCAATTGACATCATTATACTCCTTTGTCCAATCGGACTCATCTCTCTAGCATACGTCCTCCCCATTCTCAATAAAAAGAGAAGATTAAGAGATTTAAATCTGATAAAGATTTTTTTGATCGCGGTGACGTGGGCATATGTAGGAAGTATCCCCTTGGCATTTAACAAGTTGCCAATGGATATACTTGTTGTCAGCTTCTTAGAAAAGACGATTTTTATTTTACTAATTACTCTGCCATTTGACATCAGAGATATAAAAATAGACCGACTAACAAACTTAACGACAATACCCATAGCTATTGGGGTCAAAAGCACATACATTTTATGTTACTGCTTATTTATTATTGGATTGACTTTATTCTATTTTTTGGATGATCATATATTGTCTTCACCAGTGTTTGTATTATCTGGCTTGATTATATATGCCACTTGTTTTTTTGCAATTGAGGTATCTAAGAACAAGGTGAAAGACATTTATTATGGTGGACTAATTGATGGGACATTAGTCATACGGGGTGTGGTTATTTTTCTAGCGAGTCTTCACTAAGCATATCTGGACGCATTTTTTTTGTTCTCTCCAAAGCCATTTCTTCTCTCCATTCTTCAATATTCTTATCATGACCTGACAATAAAATATCAGGCACCTTAAATCCCTTATATTCAGCAGGCCTTGTATAGACAGGTGGTGCCAGTAATCCATCCTGATGACTATCAGTCAAAGCGGACGTTCCGTCTCCCAGAGCGCCTGGAATCAATCTGGCAACTGAATCTACGACAACCGCTGCTGCCAATTCACCACCAGATAAGACATAGTCTCCAATAGAAATATCCATCGTGACATGTATATCTCGCAGCCTCTGATCTATCCCCTTGTAATGACCACAGATAAGCATGACCCGATTACCCAATGAAAGTTTGTTGGCTACGGCTTGAGTAAATGTTGGACCATCGGGAGTGAGGTAGATCACTTCATTATAATCATTCTTGGCCTTCAGATCCAATATGCAATTATCTAATGGCTCTACTTTCATGACCATACCTGCGCCACCCCCATACTGATAATCGTCTATTTGCTTGTGGGGACCTATACCATATTCCCTCAACGATATGACATTGACACCAACCAATCCTTGGTCAATAGCTCGCTTGAGTATTGAATGTTGAAATGGACTTTCAAGAAGTTCAGGAATAGCAGTTATAATATCAAAAATCATTGTTCTAAAAATAGTAAAATTATTTGCCCAAAAAAATATCCGCATTAGAGAGTAAGACTCATAAAAAAAGGAGCACTTTCTTAGAGTGCTCCTTTAAAGTTTATTTTGCTCTTTGGCTAATTTCGTTACTCAATGGCCAATAACGACACATCAAAAATAAGTGCTTGGTATGGTTTGATGGCACCACCCGCACCATTCGTTCCATATGCTAGATCATAAGGAATAAATAATCTATGCTTAGATCCAACACTCATCAGCTGCAACCCTTCTGTCCATCCTTTGATAACACCATTAAGTGGAAATGAAATTGGTTCTCCCCTATCTACACTAGAATCAAACACAGTCCCATCTATTAAGGTACCATGATAGTGCACTTTCACCTTATCAGTCGGTCCAGGTTTCTGAGGATTAGTAGACGGTACTAATACTTCATATTGGAGTCCTGATGCTGTAGTAGTTACTTCTGGTCTTTCACCATTTTTCTTTAAGAATTCTTCACCTTCAATCTTCACTTTTTGGCTTGCCATCTCTCTGGATTTCTGAACATATTGTTGAAAATTGGCATTAGCATCAGCTAGACTAATTTTAGTTTCAGCACCTGAAAGTACATCCGCTACTGCTTTATTAAATGATGCCTGATCTAAATCAGTAAGACCTTGTTGCTTCAAATTCTGCGCAACTACCATACCTACACTATAACTTGTTGAATCCATTTGTGCTGAAAGATTGAATGAAAGAAAAATTAAACTTACTAAGAGTAACCGATGCATAGTCTTTATCTTTTAAATATCCGAACTGTATTATGATTTCAATTCAGAATAATGTTTAAAAAATAAAGGTATTGTTTCTATGCCTTTGTAATAGTTAAATAACCCATAATGTTCATTTGGAGAATGGATGTCATCTGAATTTAATCCAAAACCCATCAAGACTGATTTAACCCCAAAAACTTTTTCGAACATAGCCACTATAGGTATACTACCACCTCCTCTCACAGGAATAGGTTCTTTACCAAATGCCTCTTTCATGGCTTTGGATGCCGCTTTGTACTCGATAGTATTTGTAGGTGTCACAGCTGGAAAGCCTCCATGATGTGGTCGCACTTCGACCTTGACACCTGGCGGTGCTATCTTCTTAAAGTGATCAGAAAAGAGTTTGGTAATCTTATCAGGATGTTGATCTGGCACTAATCTCATACTTATCTTGGCAAAGGCTTTTGAAGGCAATACAGTCTTAGCTCCTTCGCCAATATATCCTCCCCATATACCATTTACATCTAGTGTTGGTCTCGTAGATGTTCTTTCCAAGGTAGTATAACCTCTCTCTCCCGCTACTTCATCTATACCCAAGCCCTTTTTGTAAGCCTTTATATCGAATGGTGCTTTATTGATCGCTGATCTATCACCACTTCCAAGTTCTGCTACATCATTATAGAAACCTGGTATCGTAATATGTCCATTTAGATCATGCAAGGACGCTATCATTTTGCTCAAGGCATTAATAGGATTAGTGACGCCTCCTCCATATACACCTGAATGCAGGTCCTTATTAGGTCCAGTCACTTCTACTTCTACATATGATAAACCACGTAGACCAACCGTTACACTTGGCGTTTTGTTATCTATAATGGATGTGTCTGACAGAAGCACAACATCTGAGCTCAACATTTTTGAATGCTTCTTACAGAACTTCTCCAGATTGTCAGAGCCCACTTCTTCTTCACCTTCTATCATAAACTTGACATTGCATGGGATACTTTTATTTTGATGCATTGCTTCGAATGCCTTTACATGCATATATAATTGTCCTTTATCATCACAAGCTCCTCTGGCAAAAATGGCGCCCTTAGGGTGAATCTTGGTCTTTTTGACGACAGGTTCAAAGGGAGGAGAATCCCAAAGATCAAGTGGGTCTGGTGGTTGGACATCATAGTGACCATATACCAATACTGTCGGTAACTTTGGATCTATGATTTTCTCTCCATACACAATAGGATGACCAGCGGTGGGATATAACTTAGTCTTCTCAAGTCCTGCATCAGCCATTTTGGCTCTTAACCACTCAGCTGCCTTTTTTACATCTTTGGCATACTTCGGATCAGCAGAAATAGAGGGAATCCTCAAAAAATCCAGCAATTCGTCTAAGTAGCGTTTCTTATTCTTATTGATAAAGGAATGGACATTTTTCATATTACAAATAACTGTTTAATAGATTTGTGAGGTACAAAAGTAACAGACTTGTCAAGAAAATATATCAACATCCAACGAGATAGGTTACTTATCTTATTAGTTTAGTGATTATGCAATACTCTTTTGTCATATGTGGTGTATTGACGCTTCTTTTTGCTTTGCTTATTCTGTCCAGAAAGCAAAAGCAACTTGAGCACTGGCTGCTCTCAGTCATATTTCTGCTATTGACGATTAATTGTGCTTATGTTTTCTGTTTTTTTAATAGTGAGGCATCTTTTCATGTCCTACTATTCTCTGAGCTCAATTATTCCATCCCATTGTTGTACGGCCCCTTATTTTACTATTACACCAAGGCCATGACTTCCCAAGACTTCAGGATGAAAGCCAAGGATAGATTGCATTTTCTTCCTTTTCTTATATTCTTCATTATTGTAATAACGGATCAGATTATGCCAAATGGATTCTTACCTGAGAATGCACAGCATGGTTATCCTTTTCCAAAATTGATTCTCACACCACTGTACTTCTTCGCTTCTATATTTCTGATAAGACGATATCACAAGGGTTATCTAGAAGAGTATTCTTATGAGCAAGAGTCCAATCTGGTGTGGCTCAACTGGATAATTTCTGGGGCTATTATATTATGGATCATCGCCTCTATAGGCTATATACTAAATCTCTTCAGAGAACATCATAAGATAATGATCTATGATTATTATACGCTGTCGTTCTTGGCATTTTTTATGTTTGCTCTGGCTTTCATTGCCATTAAGAAAACAAATCTATTTGTTTTCAACTCGCCAAAAAGGAGTAAGAAAGAAGACAAGAGATACAGCTTGCCCCCAGATCCTGAGCAGGAGCCTACAATTGCTGCAAATGAAGGTGAGCCGCTTGCATTACAAGCAGATAAAGAAGCGCTACTCAAAATCATGGAAGAAAACCAACCTTATCTCAATCCAGTACTGAGTCTGGCCAAATTGTCTGAAATTTCAAACATTCCTTCTTATCGACTAACTAAAGTATTGAAAACTTCAGAAGGTAGCTTTTATGACTTTGTCAATAAGTACCGAGTGGAACATGTCAAATTACTCCTAGATAATGGCAAAGCCACTCAGTATAGCATTCTTGCACTGGCCATGGACAGTGGTTTCAATTCGAAAGCCTCTTTTAATCGAATATTTAAAAAACATATGGGAATGACCCCATCCAATTACTTGAAAAATTTAGAGTAAGGGTCCTTATTCGCGTAAGGATTCTGTGTAGTAACCATTGACGGTTTGTCGGATGACATCATGAGAAACATTTCTGAATATCTTTCCTTCTGTTGCATAAGATATCTCTCCATTTTCTTCAGATATCATGATGGCCAATAAGCCTGTATTTTCAGTTGCGCCAAGTCCAGCTCTATGGCGTAAACCCAAATCTTCTTCTATGGATTGATTTTCGGAAACAGGTAAGATACATGATGCTGCAACCAACTTATCACCTTCTATAATTACTGCTCCATCATGCAATGGGGCATTTTTAAAAAATATGTTCTCCAACAAAGGCGCTGAAACTTTAGCATCTAAGACTCTTCCAGTCTTGATAAGTTCGGGGACATCCTTTGTCGTTAATATCATCAGACCTCCTGTCTTAGTCTTGCTAAGTTCTTTGGTCGCCTTTACAATTTCATTGGTAAGAAGGGTCGCTTCTTCTCTATTCTGAAGAACCGACGGATTAAAAAACTTATCGAAGAAGTCTGATCGTCGCTTAAGCATATTATCACCTACCATCAAAAGAAATCGTCTGATCTCTGGCTGAAATATGACCATGATACCGATGAGTCCTATACCAGCTACTGACCCTAACATCGTGCTCAGCAGTCTCATGTTGAGATTCGTCACGATGGTATAGAGCAGAAAGAATATGATTATACCTATGAATATATTGACGGCAGCTGTACCTCTTACATACTTATATACCATATATATGAGATATGCAGCTATAAGTACATCAAGAATATCTAGTACTCTTATATCAAACCCACCTACATTAAATAAAAAATCGATATCTCTCTTGTTTGACAGTAAAATTAGTCTAAAAAAAACAATGCTTATCCTTCAATATATTTTACTGGGCTATTTGTATTGTAGAAAAAGAAAGACCATCGATCTGCTTGCTCATCTAATATCTTAGACGTTGGCTTTCCAGCACCATGTCCAGCATTGACATCAATTCTTAACAAGACTGGAGAATCTCCCGCATGACATTCCTGCAATCTTGCTCCAAATTTAAATGAATGAGCTGGAACCACTCTGTCATCGTGATCGGCTGTAGTTACCATTGTCGCAGGATAATCTACACCTGGCTTAAGATTATGTAAAGGGGAATAAGCCAGTAAGTTTTCGAACTGGTCTGGATCATCACTAGACCCATACTCAGGAATCCAACCCCATCCTACTGTAAACTTATGATATCGCAACATATCCATCACCCCTACTGCCGGAAATGCAACAGCAAATTTATCGGGTTCCTGGGTCATGCAGGCACCTACCAGCAATCCACCATTAGACCCTCCCGCTATTGCTAATTTTTCAGATGAAGTATAGCCTTGGTCAATCAAGTAATCAGCCGCTGATATAAAATCATCAAATACATTTTGCTTCTTATCCAACATGCCAGCCTTATGCCACTCCTCACCATATTCCCCACCTCCTCTCAAATTAGGCATGGCATAGATACCTCCGTTCTCAAGAAGTATCAGTCGGGACACAGAAAACGAAGGAGTCAAATTAACATTGAATCCTCCATAGCCATACAGATATGCTGGATTATTTCCATCCTTTTCCAAGCCTTTCTTATAGACTAAAAACATCGGCACTTTGGTACCATCCTTACTTGTATAAAAAACTTGCTCCTCCACATAATCTTCTGGGTTAAACTTCAAATTGGCCTTGAAGAAGGACTCAGATGTATTGGTCTCTATATCATACCGATATATCGAATTGGGTATAGTAAATGAGTTAAATGAATAGAAAAACTCCTTATCTTCTTTTCTTCCCCCAAATCCACCTGCCGTTCCTAAGCCCGGTAAAGAAACTTCTAACTCATTAGTACCATCTACATTATATCTCTTGACAACAGTCTTGGCATCTTTGAGGTAATCTGCCCACAAGTAACCACCACCTGTAGACACATTGTCTAACAACTCTTCCTTTTCTGGTATAACCGTAATCCAATTGGATGGGTCTGGTTGATTTGGATCAATAGAAACCAGTCTATACTTCGGAGATTCAATATCAGTCATGACCAAAAATCGATTGTCTACATGATCGACAATACTGCTTTTATTTTTAAATCCGGTAAAGAGTGCTTTATAATCAGTATTGGACTTTCTCAAGTCCTTGTAATACGTTTCGAATCCATCAGTGCCTGTGGAAGCATAGACGATATGAAATTTCTTATCCTCTGTCAATCCTCCAAAGTGATATCTTTTGGGCTCGTTTCTATTATTAAAAATCAATTTATCTTGACTTTGATCATCACCCAATTTGTGGAAATAGATAGAATGATAATCATTGGTAGCAGATAACTCAGTGCCATCTTCTGGTGTTGGATACTTACTATAATAAAATCCATTGTCCAACCAACTGGCACCTGAAAACTTTACCCACTTGAGTTCATCTTTTAATTTTCTTTTAGTGGCAATCTCCATGACATATATTGTCTGCCAATCACTCCCAGCATTCGACTGGCTGTAGGCCACATATTTATCATCAGGTGAAAAGCCCAAAAAGTTGATCGCTGCCGTTCCCTCTTCGGATAAAGTATTGGGATCCAAAAATACTTCTGGCAAGGCATCCTTTCCCTTTTGATAATAGATAACTGATTGGTTTTGGAGCCCATCATTTTTGCGATAGAAATAGTATTCGCCTCTCTTGGAGGGAGAGCTCAATTTTTCGTAATTAAATAATTCTTCATATCGATCACGAATCCTATCTCTATAAGGGATCTGATCCAGATATCCTTGTGTCACTTCATTTTGAGATGTCACCCATTTTTTGACATTGGTGGCTGTGTCCTGCTCCAACCATCGGTAACCATCTGCAACCTCTACACCGTGGTAATCATCTACAACACTAGAGTCCTTAACTGTATTTGGATATGAAACTTCAATCATCGTGGCCTGATTTATATGCCTTTCAGTATTACATGCAAAAAAAGTGAAAGTTATTGCAAGGATTGGAATCATTGACCGTCTCATAATGTAAATGTTATATTATCATCAAAACTATGATAGTTGAAAATACAGTAAATACGGACCTTCGTTTTATATATCTTCGTCATAATTTCAATATATGCATCAAATACAGATAATACTAAGTTTTTGTTGCCTGATTTTTATTGGCAACACAGTCTATAGCCAGGCCGGCCTATCTTGGTTTGAGCCTTCAAGCCTTAGCGATGATAGGGATAACAGTACGTCCGCTGACTGTGTGATTGCTAAGGAAGACAATACCGGGCGCTATTACGAAATCGAGTTTGAGCAAAAGCCCTTCTTTGTCTATACGCATCCACAGGTCAGGAGTTATGTCAGAGATGGCTTTCTGATGGAATGTCAAGCCAATATCCAAAAGGTAGACGAGAATGTATTTTTGATTTTGGAATATAAAATCAATTCTAGCCAGGCAAAGATTAGCTACGGAAACCTCGAAAAAGGGGAAAAGATGAAAGTAGATCTTGTTAACAAAGATCACATCTATTTAGAAAATATAGAGAGAAGTAGAGGTAAGGTAAGAAAGACAGATAATTATACCATCTATTATGGCACCTATGCTATCAGTAAGGATAATATCAGCATGCTCCGAAAACACAGCATGGATAAGATTACTGTATTGTGGGAAGAAGGCATAGAAACCTATGAGATTCAAAACATTGATTTGGTCAAAAATCAATTAAACTTTCTTGAAAAGAGATGAGTATGTTGGGACTAAAATTACCCACTGATCCAAGATGGGTCAATATGGCGGAAATGAGTTTGGAGGAGATCCTTACTGATCATGCCTATTGCGAACAAAAAGCTGCTACCTCATGTATCTCTCTTATCCAAGGATATCCAGAGAAAGAAAGGATGGTTAGAGAGTTGGCTCCGATTGTAACCGAAGAATGGGGACACTTTAGACAGGTCTTAAGAGAAATGGATAATAGAGGACTCAAACTTGGACACCAGAGAAAAGATGTGTATGTCAATAAACTCCTTGCCTTCCAGCAAAAAGGTGGAGGGAAGGATAATAGTTTGCTAGAGAAGTTGCTCACCTTCGCGCTTATAGAAGCCAGAAGTTGCGAAAGATTTAGATTATTAAGCTTGCACATATCCGAAGATTCGCTCAAGGAATTCTATCACTCATTTATGGTTTCAGAGGCGGGACACTATCGACTTTTCATTGACTTAGCGAAGGAGTACTTCGATGAAGATCGTGTCAAGACAAGATGGCAAGAGTATCTCACTTATGAAGCTGGTGTCATGGAAGATATGTCTGTGCGAGGTGACAGAATGCATTGATGAATAAGCATCCTCAATCATATTGGGAGAGCCGTTACGAGGCAGAACAGACTGGTTGGAATATAGGATATGCGTCCACCCCAATGCAGGCCTTTGCCACTAAGCTCACTTCGCAATTCCATACCGAGTAGACTTGGCAATGAATTATTTTTCAGGATGAAGCCTCTCCATAAATAGAAACCAAATTAGATCCCTCCTGCAGAAGCTACATTTTCTTTCTGCTTCCTACCAGCCAAAAAATCTGACTCAGAGCCACCAGTCAACTTTATACCCCCTCTGTCTTTTCTAAGAATTCTGGAGAATAGCGATAATTCCTTATCAAAAAGCCATTGGAATAATAGCTTCGTCCATGAAGTGTGGTAATATAATGTATCATAATACTCAGGAGCAATAGCTCTTATCTTAGGTAGATTGTTCCATGGTACATAAGAGAAATCGTGATGTTCGTTATGGTAACCCACATTAAACGCGACCTTATTAAGCAAGCCATAATAACTGTAAGTCTCTTGTGGAGGCGCCACTAGAAAGTGTTCTTGTATCCATCTGGCTCCCAAAGGGTGTAAGCCTATTGAAAACAAAAACGATGCAAACAAATATAGTAGTCCTAAGGGCCCTGCAACAAAATAGATGAGCACATTAAATACGACTACGGACAAAATATTGATATAAATCCACTTGCTGGCAAACTTAATCTCTTTGAGTCGAGGTGGTCTCAATGCAGTAAAAAATGGAAAAAATGCCAGCCAAATTGCTTTTCCTAAGAAGTTACTCCCCATCAATCTGGCTTCCCACCGACTTGGCAAATCAGCATCAATATCATAATGCCCCTGAAACGCATGGTGCTTAAGATGATACTTCCTGAATGATACAGACGTTGGAAATGCATTAGGTAAATCACATAAGATCCCCCCCCAAAGATTTGCTAGTCTATTCTTGAATACCATATTATGAGTAAACTCATGCATCAATACGAACAGCGCATGATTTGCAAAAGCGCCTATGCAATAAGCCACCAGTAAAACCACCCACCAAGGCTGATCCCGCATAAACCAACAAATAATCACCTGCATGATTACTATTCCAAAAGTGTAATAAAACGTATTAGGATTTCTTCCCATAAGTTGTTTTATTTCAGGATATTTACTGATGATTTCCTTTGTTCTGGCAATATGTGGCTCTGCTGTATGCGAATGATGAAAATCCATAGAGAATCTTAGAAGATTAATGTTATTTCTTATCAGAACATAAAATTAGTGCTTAAATACTTCTGAGTTTGCAAAACCACGGCCATTTATTGTATAAAAACGGAATCATTATTGATATATGTTTAAATCGAGAATGAACTGAAACATAACTATGGATTTACCAAAAATTCTTATTGTAGACGATAGAGAGTTTGATAGAATCATCTACCGAGAGTACCTTGGAGAGACAAACTACAGATTTGAAGAAATGGATGATGGTTCTGGAATACTGGAACGTCTTCCCGAAATCAACCCTGATCTTATACTTCTAGACTGGCAGATGCCGAGGCAAGGAGGATTAGAAACCCTTAAGCTTATCAAAAAGAATCTTGCCTTTAAGGACATTCCAATCATCATTATCACTGGACTACAGGACGAAAAAGTACTGGAAGAAGCTTTTGATTTTGGGACGCTAGATTTTCTCAACAAACCAGTAAGTAAAATAGAATTGATGGCTCGTGTGCTCAATGCCATTAAATTACATGAAGCGACCAAATCCATGGTCACTCAGAAGAAAGAACTGATAGAGCTTAATAAGATCATCAATAATCAGAAAGATGAGCTAGAAAAATCTCTGGCTATCAAAACTGAATTATTAGATACCAATGAAGAAGAACACAAAAAAGGTATAGATGAGGTCCATCGTAAGATGATGACTTTAGAGATGGATAATACAAAGGTTACGTCAAACCTGAAAGCCATCCATGCCCTTGTGGACGAATGCTACAGTCAACTCAAAAGTGAAAGTCCAGAGAGTAGTGTGCTCAGAAGATTACGTCAGTTAGAAAGAAGGGTTAGTGAACTAGTCACTCAGGACAGATCTTGGGCAGAATTTAAGGAAGTATTTGAAAGTATGGATAGTGAGTTTTTCAATAAACTAACGGAAAGAAATCCTAAACTAACAAGCTTAGACCTTAAGCACTGTGCCTATATCAAAATGAATATTGATAATTACGAACTGGCTAGAATCCTTAATGTTGAAATGAAAAGTCTGCAGATGACCAGATATCGTCTCAAGAAAAAACTGTGTCTTGACCAACAGGATAATCTTAGAGAATTTATCCAATCCGTATAAACTAGATTTTATTTTCTAAGCATCACATAGACAAAGACTGTCTTTGTCTATAATATGGTTACCTCCAGTTTTTTACTCACCGTAAAGTAGAAGGAAGATCCTTCTCCTACTGTAGAATCTAACCAAATATCGCCTTGGTGCTGCTCTATGATTTTCTTACAGATAGAAAGTCCTATCCCAGTTCCTTTGTACTTATTCTCGCTATATAACTTCTTGAACATAAGGAATACTTCATTGTGGTAGTCCTGCTCTATGCCGATACCTCTGTCGGTTACTCTAAATTTATAAAAGTCAGTTTCCTCCTCAAAATCGATTTCCACGTAAGGTGTCTCACCTTCTTTGTGGAATTTCATGGCATTGGTTATTAGATTCTGGAATACTTGCCTCAGTCTGGACGCATCACATGTCATCTTCTCTGGCAAGGAAATGATATTTACTTCTCCATCTTTTTCAGCTATACTTTGATTGATTTCGATGAGTAAATGATTGAGAAGTTTAGGCAAATCTACCTCTTCAAACTCAATTTGTTGGGTATTGATTCTAGAAAAGGCCAATAGGTCATCTATAAGCACTTGCATATTAGTACTTGCTGTAATGATGATGTCAAGAAATTTACCGTCCTTCTCACCTAACTTATCATAAGAATTGTTCCTTAGCAGCTGAGCAAAACTGATGACTGACCTTATTGGTGCTTTCAAATCGTGAGAGGCGATGTAAGCGAAATTCTCAAGTTGCAGGTTACTATCAATGTATTTTTTAAGTTCTTCATTTTTGAGCTCCAGTATATCAAACTGACTCTGAATAATCTTTTGCTGACGTAGTTCTTCAGTAATTTCGCGGAAATTTTTAATGAGATATACAAAGTTGTTAATCTCAATCAATTGGTGAGAAATCTGAAGATCCTTCAACCCTCCACCATTTCCGAGAATTTGACATCTTCTCTTTGATGCACCATTTCTAATTGTTTCTATCATAACCTCCCTCAACATATCCTCACTTAATTGACCATTAGGTTGATATTCGGGCACCTTGGTTTTAAAATTGTCAAGAGAATCCAACCGCGTATCGGTATCCGTTGACATTATCTCTAACATCTTATTATTTCTAATTAAGATATTTCCGTTGATTAGAATATTGTCATCCAATTCATATCGGACAACCTCGATACCTTCAAAGCTATTTTTGATGAGGGCTTCGTATACTGATGACTTTTCTCGAATTTCTTTCAAAGAATAGTTTATCTCAGTCTTATCGGTATACATTACATAGCAAATGTCATCGTTCTCGTTCATAATGATGAACTTAATTCCTACCAGACGTTCTTCTCCGTTAGGTTTGATAATGACGCTTTCTGTATCTATTTCACTGACTTCTTTAGATGATAGTTTTTGTCTAACATCCCTGAAGCCGTCATGCAAGTTGGCATCGGTAAATTTTGATACTTCAGGCACGTAGTCCAGATATTGACTATCTACAAGCGTCTCTCTATCTACGCTATATAGTTGTAAGGCTGCCTTATTACATCCCAGAATTTTGTCTTGAGCCATATCGTAGATAATTATTCCACTATTGATATTGGCAAATAAAGAATTATAGTTTTCCTGCTGTACTTTGATATGTTGGTCCTTCTGTAATTTTTCTGTTCCATCAATAGCAACAATGAAAAACTCAGATCCTTCTCCCTCCTCTAAAGGTTTGAGACTCGCTGTACCTTCCAAGACCATATAGGTCCCGTCATTCTTTACAACTGAAAAAGTGTTATAGACATTCTTTTTGTCATTAAGAAGTTGGAAGGCGGCCGTTTGAAATCTTCCTACATCTTCCTTCTTTATAAAGTCGATAATTGGTTTGCCAATGACATCAGACAAATTATATCCCAACTTCTTGACGAAGTAAGGGGATAGATAAGTGATATTTGAGTTAGTATCCATCTTGAGGACACCTATTGGCATATCCTCCAACAAAGACCTGTATTTCTTTTCATTGAATTTGAGCAGTTGATCTTTCTTGACATCCTCTGTCATATCTCTACTCACCTCAAGCACACCTACCACCTTTCCAGCATCATCCTTCACTGGGGTATATATATTCTTATATATCGTCCCATGTTCTTTCCGCTCCACAACAGATTCTATCGTCTCTCCATCATGCAGCACTTTGTCATAAAGTTGTTCCCGCCATTCTGAGAATTTGGCTTTGTTATAAGTGTCTCCCCAACATTCATTAAGCTTGAGATCTATATTGACATACTTTTTAAATTCTTCCCTCGCTTTCTCATTGAACATCATGACTTTGTAGTCTCTGTCCAGGACTGACATACCATCTCTTGTACTTTCCAACACAGCTTTAAGATTAGCGTTGAGTCCATATAGTTTTTTCTCATTAGCATGAAGTGCCAGATTCGATTTGACCAGATCAGTGACACTCTTACCATATTCCAGGATACCTATCGACTGTCCCTCATCATTGAGAATATTCTTGTAGATTACATCAATGTACTTTATATGGCCAGCGTCTTCAAACTCTATCTTTCTATGAAAGAGGCCTTTTGCAATGGTCGGGTCATAACATTCCTTGCGGCGTTTTTCTAGACCGTCTGATCCATATAATTCTAAGAGATTATTGACCTCAGATAGCTTTTTCCCTATAATGGTATTATGAATGTGATCAGCCGATGCATTGTAGCCGATTATATTATAATCATGGTCGAAATAAACATAATAACCATCTTCTTGTATGCCTAATTGGTCCTGCAACTCCAACAAGTCAATAACTCTGTCATGTTGTGATTCTTGTTGGAAAGGCGTAAGTGTCAATATATACTTTGGCACATCTCCACCTTTGACTTCTTGAGGTCTAGCATGTACTAATACAGGTAGAGCACTGCCTGAGGATGTAGTCAATATTGATTTGGTGTCTGCTTTAAACAACTGATCTGTGGCTCCAGAAAACAAGTCTGACAAGGAGATACCAAGGAGCTCCTTGAGTTTGTAACCAGTCATCTCTGCCATTGCCTGATTAGCCAAAAGCACTTTAGATGTATCCACAAGAACACAGCCTATGGGCAGAGCATCATATGGTTTGAAATAGTCAACGTCATCAATTTCCAGTAAATACCAAGCAGTCTTCATATTATAAAGTTATATAATATGAATATGATCAGCAAATTTTACTGATATAGCAGGTCTATGAATCGCTCTTTTATGGATATCAATCGCTTGATTGGCTATTCTCCTTCTCCTACTGGCTCATCTGAAGTTGTGATATATGATATATTCTCATCAATGGAGTAGAAAAAATAAAGTGGCTTTTCATTTCTAAGCAAATCTATAAACTGAAGGTACCTATCTGCTGACACATACACCTCATATAAGGTAGATTTGCCTTGTTTGGTCATGCTATTGCGCTTGAGCCTGCCATCTTTAAACCTGATAATGGCTTTTCCAGATGGTAACGTAAGGTGAATAACTGCTCGACTCAGAGATGCAGATCCTCCAGTATAAAGAAAGACTTTATATTTTTTGAAC
>CAZPUF010000008.1:0-26298 GCA_964589705.1 uncultured Saprospiraceae bacterium
GGTCTTCATCTATGGCAACTGTATGTGCCGGAGCACTAGCGCTAATGGATGGTGGAGTTCCTATCAAGGCACCTGTATCAGGTATCGCGATGGGAATGATTGCTGATGGAGACAGGATGGCTATCCTTAGTGATATCCTCGGAGATGAAGATGCACTGGGGGATATGGATTTCAAGGTTACGGGTACAGAGAAAGGTATCACGGCTTGTCAAATGGATATCAAAATAGATGGTTTACCATATTCGACAATGGAGAAAGCCTTAGAACAAGCTAAAGAAGGCCGTATTCACATACTTAATGAAATGGGTAAAACCCTTTCTGCGCCTAATGCAGATTATAAGCCACATGCGCCTAGAATAGAAGAGATTATCATCGATAAGAGTTTCATTGGTGCTGTTATAGGTCCTGGAGGTAAAGTAATACAGGACATTCAAGCAAGAACTGGTACTACAATCAATATTGAAGAGAAGGACGAGAAAGGATATGTGTCTATCTCTTCTACAGATGCAGATTCACTTAATCAAGCGAAAGCAGAAATTCTTGAGATTGCATTTGAACCATCAGTAGGAGATGTCTACGAAGCAAAAGTAGCCTCTGTACAATCTTATGGTGTCTTCGTCGATTTCAAAAGCAAGAGTGGACTCTTACACGTTAGTGAAATCTCTCATACAAGAATTAATGATGTCAGCGAAGTCTTCAAAGTTGGTGATCCAGTCAAAGTAAAACTCATCGGAATCGATCCTAAAACAGGAAAATACAGACTTAGTAGAAAAGTCCTCATTCCTAATCCAAGAGATGAAAAACCAAAGGCCTAGTATCTACTAGTTAGAGCCAACAGGAACAGATATTTACGTATTATATTTTTTTAACATATATTCTGTTGGTTTTTCTGTCTGCATTACTATCTTTGATTTTTATTCCACCTGTCCTAGAGCCTTATTCTGACAATTAAGCGTGCATTTGGTAAAAAACATGACCATTTCTGAACTTAATTGGAAGGAAACTTGTAAGCAATATACTGGTTTAAGAAATTTTATGAGAAACGCATTTTAACGACGGTCATCGTTATAATTGCACAATTTTTACTCAATGAGACAGCTGAAGATTACAAACAAAATCACGAGTCGTGAAAGTTTGGCCTTGGATAAGTACCTTAATGACATTTCTAAGATAGAGATGTTAACCCCTCAAGATGAAGCAGATTTAGCAAGAAGAATTAGAGAAGGTGATGCATGGGCATTAGAAAGAATGACCCAAGCTAACCTTAGATTCGTTGTATCTGTTGCAAAGCAATATCAAAATCAAGGCCTTTCCCTTAGTGATTTAATCAATGAAGGAAATGTAGGTTTAATGAAAGCCGCAAAGAGATTTGACGAAACCAAAGGTTTCAAATTCATCTCTTACGCCGTATGGTGGATTAGACAATCTATTCTACAATCTATCGTAGAATACTCAAGAATGGTTAGACTTCCGCTTAATAAGGTAAGTTCTTATTCTAAAGTCAATGAGGCATTTGTCTCATTCGTACAAGAATTTGAAAGGAACCCAACCCACGAAGAATTAGCGGAATTGTTGGAAATGAAAGTTTCTGATATTGTCAATGTTCTTCAAGGAGGAGGAAGACATTTGTCTATGGATGCACCAGTAGGTGGAGAAGACGGAGATGCTTCTATGATAGATTTATATGTAGAGGCTGATCAGAAAGCACCAGATATGAATCTCATGGATCAGTCACTAAAAGATGAGGTTAAGTATGGTCTTTCACTGTTAAGTTCTAGAGAGATAGAGGTTCTATCTTCTTACTATGGACTTAATGGTCATAAGTCTTTGACACTGGAGGAGATTGGTGAGTTATATGGTCTAACAAGAGAAAGAGTTAGACAAATAAAAGAAAGAGCACTCAGAAGACTTAGGAAATCTGTGAATAGAAATGCACTGAAGTCCTACTTAGGATAGTCTGTAACAAAAAATATAACAACCTTTTGGGGCTTACAAGGAATTCTTGTAAGCCTTTTTTTTGTTACATAGATGAACTCATCTAAATAAAATATGATTGCCATCTTTAGGCTGTTCTTCTTTCTAACCCTACTAGGTTTATTTTTCCTACTCTTCCTTGGCATCTTGTCAAGTCAAAAAAGGAAGTCTGTAAGGACGCGAGCATCTTCTTTCTGGAAATTGGATGATAAATTGAAGCAGCTATTGAGCCAGATAACGGAGAATTTAATTCCAATCGATATTCACGAATTAAAAATACTAGCTTGGGCGAAGAAGGTTGTGAAGAAAACCCGTCATTATGAAATGGGATATTTGAGTACTGTCTTTCAAGAAAACCTTATTTCATATCTTAAAATGTATCACAAGAAGGGTAGAAACAACTATATGGAAGCGCATACTTCATATGGCAAATTTAATTTCATGCAAAGTCCAAGTATTACAAATGTGGCAATGGATGGCAAAAAGCTTGCAACCATAAAAGATATATATACTTATTTGCCTCATGGAAGTTCTGAATCCTTCCAGATTGAAACACAGAATGGACATCAAGGAACTATAACAAATGGGTCTAAAGAATTAGCTAGCTTTGCATTTGGTCGTGAATTTTCCACTAATGATCGTTACTTTAACTATGTGAATTCCGTCAATGAAAATGAGATAGTACATCTTGTTGCTATCACTATTTATATAATATTGTTAAACAATAACACGTCAACATAATGATTAGAATACTATATGTAACCATTTTACTTTTTTGTTTAGGTACTCTTTCAGCTCAAAATACACCGCCGACAGAAGATCCGGCAAAAAGTATGGAAGATGCCATGTCCGAAATGACTAAAATGTTGGATACAATGGATCTATCAAACCTGATGAAGGGATTAGATCTAAATTCAATTTTAGGAGACGCTGAATTTGGGTCTATGTTTGAAATGATGGATTCTATGGATTTGAACCAACTTTTTGGAGAACGTGGACTAGATGACTTAGGAATGGGCAATGAAGATATTGGTAAAATGATGGAAGAAAGCATGAAGATGCTGGAAGGTATGGATATGAGCCAAATTTCTAAAATGATGGAAGGTATAGACATGAGCGAGATGATGAAGGCCTTAGAAGGTATAGATATGAGTGAGATGATGAAGATGTTTGAAGGTATAAATCCAGAGGATTTTAATATTGTACCACCTACTCTTCCTTCTGAAGAAGATTCAAAGCGAAAGAAAATGAAAAAGTTATAAACTTTGTTTGTCTGATAGACTCCTAGTTTTAACTCATTTTTAAGCGTACCAGTTATTTATTTAGTATTATTGTAATATGTACACAAAGTATTATAATGAATGTACTAGATCAAGTAAGGGTTATTTTATATAGGTGTCATGAGAAAGGATTAGAGGTTTTACTTATAGAACCTAATCTTAAGAATGACCCATCAGCATGGAAAGAACTGCCTCAAGCTAGTTTTGTCGAGGAAACTTACGAAGGGATATGCATAGACTCAACATGCAGCAAAGGCCATCCTTTGAAAGCAGTAGCAATAGAAGCTGATTGGCATCAAATACCTTCTCTAAGAGGTATAGTAAGGCATGATATCGAAAGATTGAAATCAAAAGTAAATCGTTGTAACTATATCTGTGTCAAAGAAGCTTTGAAGGAAGTGCTACCCGATGAATATGCAGCACTGAAGGAACTGAAAGATATTATCACTGATAGAAATTTGCTAATGTCTATCTAATCAACATTTAAATGATAAAAAAAAGAGCTTCTAGATTAAAATCTAGAAGCTCTTTTTAATTTTTATAAAACGACTTTGTAATTACAAAGCTTTGTGTGCTCCATTGCAAAATCCATTTTCATTGCTCGTTTGCTTGCATGTGCAGAAATGGATGTCCTTATCTTCGGTGGCTTCGTATCTTACAGGGCTGAAAGCACTTCCTTTATGAGCACCATCACAAAAAGGTTGATTCGTACTTTCACCACATGTACACCATGAATACTTCTTGCCTTTTTCAACACTCACCTTAATTGGAGTGGTCCCAGCTACTTTTCCTTTTTCCATTTTTAATTTTTCTTCTAGTTTATTATATGACCTAGATAATTCCAGCTCTCTTTATATAGAAAGCAAACATTAATCCAAACCTTATTGAGTATGCTGTTGAGATTACCAGCTTATATCATCATCAGAGGTCGTTGGCTTTTCGGAAGGAGATTCCGTGGTACTACTTGAATCTGCTTGATCCGACGCCGTTTCTTGAGCTTCTAATCTCATTTTTTCCTCCCATTCCTGCTGTCTCTTTTCGTATAGCTCGTAGTCGAAATCTGGCATCAGTTCAGTCTTAACATGATTAACAGTTTCATTAAGGCTATTCATAAATCGATTAAAATCCTCCTTGTACAAGAAGATTTTATGTCTTTCATAGCCGTTGCCTTCAAATTTCTTAGTACTCTCTGTAATGGTAATGTAGTAATCCTCGCCTTTGGTCTGTCTTACATCAAAAAAGTACGTTCTTCTCTTTCCTGCTCTGACCTTTGAGGAGTATACACTCTCAAATTTTTTATCATTTTCCACCTTATTCGATTTGTTTTCGTTTGTTAACTATATCTAATATAGGAAAGTAAATCTAAAATCAAACTAAAATTTTTAAGGTTAACTATCGATCTATTGTGTTTGCCTCGACACAATTTGTCTGTAATATCCATCTATTTCGACTAAATCCTTATGCGTACCATGCTGGACTAACTCACCTTTCTCTAGCACGTAGATTCTATCAAATTGGAAAAGGCTAGAGATTCTATGTGTAATAACTATGGCCGTTTTATCACGAAGTGCATCATTAAGATGACTCAAAATTTTATGTTCCGTATTCGCGTCCACTGCTGATAAACAATCATCAAGGATCACAATGTCTGGCTTCTTTATAAGTGCTCTAGCTATAGATAATCTTTGCTTTTGACCACCAGATAAGGTAACTCCGCGTTCGCCTATAACGGTATCAAACTTATTTTGAAATCCTTCTATATCACTCTTAAGTGCAGCTATCTCTGCAAATTGCTTTACTGATGTGTTGTCTGCTTCATCATTTCCAAAATTGATATTCTCCGTAATACTGTCCGAAAACAGAAATACATTTTGAGGAACATAGCCTATGCGTGATCTGATGTTGTTTAGGTCATGGTTTGTAATCGGCTTGCCATCTATGCTGATTTGTCCTTGGGTAACATCATAGAACCTCATTAATAATTCAGCAATAGTACTTTTTCCTGACGCTGTTTTGCCTACTATAGCAATTTTTTCACCAGGACGAATAGTAATATTCACATTTTTTAATGCTGTAATCCCAGTCTCCGGGTAGGTGAATGTCACATTATCAAATTCGATTTGACCTTTCAATTCAATATTATCACTTCCTTTATTGATAATCTCTGGTTGAATTTTAATTATCTCATTGATTCTTGTCTGGGAAGCTGCTGCTGTCTGAATAATGCTAGCAATCCAACCTATAGAGGTAATTGGCCAAGTTAGCATACTGATGTATATGACAAACTCAACAATATTCCCATAGCTTATCGCACCACTCATTACAAGTTTACCGCCTATATATACAGTTAATAAGGTGCTTAGACTCACCAATAATATCATCAGTGGAAAAAATAATGCTTGAACCCTTGCCAATGAAAGTGATTTTACTTTAAAGTCATCACTCTCTTGGTCAAAATATTTATCGAATTCTGGTTCCTTACCATAAGATTTTACTATTCTGATACCTGAATAAACTTCCTGGGCTATGCTATTAATCTTAGCTGTTTGCTCTTGTATTCTTGCACTTCTTCTATTGATGATACTACTTACATAGTATATAGAAATAGATAGAAATGGCAAAGGCAATAAGGCATACATGGTTAATTCCTCATTAACCTGAAACATTGAATAGATAATAAAAGAAAAAAGAAAGGTTACTCTTATTCCATACATGATCGCAGGACCCAGATACATCCTCACCTTCGACACATCCTCTGAGATTCTTGACATCAAATCTCCAGTTTTACTAGACTTATAGAAGGATAGGTTCAGAATTTGATAGTGCTCGTATATATCTTTTCTCAAATCATATTCTATGAGTCTAGACATCACAATGATAGTTTTCCGCATGCAATACATGAAGAAGCCTGAGATTAGACTACAACCAATCACCTTGGCTCCAAACCAAAGTACCTCAGAACCAAAGGCTTCATTAAAACTTGTCTTTGATCCCAAATCAGGTAAGTCGGATGTTTGGTCTATGATAAAATTAAGTGCCTCTCTGATGACTGGAGGTATGAGAATCGAGAAAAAGACTGAAAGCCCAACAAACACAACTCCTAACGCAAATCTGAGCTTATATTTAAGTATATATTTATTTAGATATCTAAGACTCTTCACTAAGGATATTTTCTATCCACGAAAGTAGCCATTAATTGTTCATACTGCTAGTATTGGGTTTATTTTGAAAGTTAAGATAGGGGATGATTTTGTCTATCATTTCTGTTGGTAATCCATGAATCTTTCTTAGTGTACTTGAATCCTTGGGAGGTCCATGTCGTTTGATATAATTGGAGATGATTTTAGCTTGGGGCCAATTGATATATGGATGTTCAACCAATTTGGCAGGGTTTGCAACTAAACTGAATTTTTTTACTGAAGGAGAAATAATCAATCTGTCAGAAAATCCATCTATAACGTCCTGTTCAAGTCCCCAAACCTCTATCAGTTGCTCGATATTATGGAAGCCTCCTAGTTTATCTCTGTATTTGACGATACGACCCGATAGCGTAGGGCCAATTCCATAGAGGCTTGTTAATTCGGATGAGTCTGCTTTTGCAATGTCTACTTTGGTGGATGATCTAGGTACATAAGGTTTATTGAATTTGGTTGAGTCCTTTTTTTGAGCTTTTCTAGATTTGCTATACTCGTATTTTTTCTTTTTTTGAGGTATGTGACAGTAGGGGAGTATATTCAGATAGGTCACAGAGTCTAGGGAATATATCTTTGATAGACCATCGCAATCCCAAAACTGCCCACCTTTATTGAGGTAGTTATTGATCACTTTTACAGTGAATGGACTTAGTCCCATTTCTATCCAAGTCAGACTATCTGTTTTATTTGGATCAAATCTGACATATTTTGGCAGTGGTTTGGCATAAATTTTATGTTTCGTTTGGCGCCTGCCAGAAGTAATTTTTTCGATTTTACTTTTGGCAGTGCTGTCTAGGTTAATCTCCTTCTCTGAGATTATATGCTCAAGACTGTATGTAATTTGATTACTCTCTATTACTGGCTGGGCAAAAAATGTATACAAATAGGATATCAGCAATAAAAGGCAAAGAATACCCAAGACAATAGATTGTTGTCTAGTAAACTCTATATCTTTCTTAAATGGATTCTCTTTCATAACATCACCTCATAGGCACCGTGCTTGGTAGTGAAATGAATAGGAATCCCTAATTGGTAGGCTGCCAATGCAATTTCCGATTTATTATACTTGACAGTACCATCAACTACTATTTGTTTGATATCAAATTGACTACTTAATTTCTTTATGTTTTTATAAGAGTCGGCTGACAATACTAAAAAATCAATAGGCTTCTTACTTTCAAAATTGAGGGTAGATTCCGACGGGTAGAATAGAAACAAATAGTTGTCCAAGCCATAGAATCCTTCTTGGATGTCAGTCCCTAATTCTTTTGGTTGAATCTCACGATCTATACGATGAGAAAGAATGTTATTATTTGTAATATATGCCACTTGTTTTTCGGAACTTATTCCGGGGTCGATATGAAGTAATAATCCTTGATAAAAGATCTGACAGACACTGTCAGAATAAATATCATAGACCACAAATTCTTTTTCTTTTTTGGCTATGAAATTTTCCATGTTATGTACCACTGACTGAATCAATAGTAAACCTAAAGCTGCTAAAAGAAAAATGACTTTTCTATGCCTAATAAATATGCATCCTAATATCATAGATGAGTAAATCAATAATATGGACGTCTCCGATATCCATAAGTTGTCCGCACTGCAAAAAGGCAATTTTTGTGATTGAAATATAATAGAGTTAAAGAGGGATAACATACCTTCTAGTATAGCCGCTAAAGATTGTGTTATTATCGAATTAGTACCAAGTAATAGGTCAAACCCAATAAGACCTAATCCAGCGCTAAGTATTAACCCAGCGAAAGGAACGGTTATGATCCCCGTCAACCAAAAGTAAAGTGGTAACTTATGGAAGTAGAATATAGCCAGAGGTGATACGAGTAACTGTGCAGAAAGCGACAAGGCTATTAAGCTCCAGATTTTGTTAATAATCCCATATTTACTTTTAATTCGATTATTAATTCTTTTGTAGAAAAACATGATCCCTATCAAGGCCAGGAAGGAGAACTGAAATCCCGCTTGAAATAAGTAGGCTGGGTTATACAGTAACATCATAAAGGCTGCACAGGCTAGGACATTATATGATATACCTTTTCTTCTGAGTGATTTAGCTAAGAAATAAAGTGTAAACATGATTGCTGCCCTAGTTACTGCTGCCGCTGCTCCTGTTAAAAGTGCAAATCCCCAAATCCCTGATATGCTTATTATAACCTTGGACCATCTAGAATATTTGTTTGCATTAGATAGGAACATTAAACAGAATGAGATTATTCCTGCTACGATACCTACATGTAGTCCACTGACTGCCAGAATGTGTACAGATCCTGTGTCTGTAAAGGCTTCATATAATTCATCACTAAGTAAATTCCTCTCTCCAAGGACCATTGCAGATATAACTGCAAGATTATTTTCATTTTTAATATGATGACTTAAGATGTCCTGACATATACCTTGATACCTTTTGGATCGGTTCCAGATTCCAATATGTTCGTTAGATAATAATTGGTAGGATGATTTGAAACAATACATTCTGTGATATATGCCTCTGTTCTGAAGGAACGCTTGATAATCAAATACCTCAGGATTTGTATTTTTTTCTTCTTTTCTAAAAGTTGCGTTTGTAAGTATAAGATCTCCAGGATTGATATCTCTTAATTCAATCCCTTGAAAATATACCATCATTTGGCCAGTAGTTTCAATAATGGAATCCTTACTAAAACCTGCATATTGGACTTTACAAAGAGACCTGACATTGTTATCAACTTGTTTACTATTTTCTGGCGAGATAATCAGAAAAGTTGCCTCATGATGAAGTGAAAAGTGTTTGTGTTGATAAGTTAACCCTGTGAAATGGTGGTGTAAATAACCTATGGTCAAGAATAAAAATAAAATGCAGACAGATCTTACAACTTTTCTGTGTTTAAGAAATATAGAAAGTATGCATAGTTGTAATCCAATTAAGAGTAGGAATTCTGTGGTATATTGAGAGGGGTATGGATTAAGTTTACTCAAGGCTATTCCCACAACCAAAGGTATGACTATCTTGAATAGGGGCATAGTATGGAAAGCTGAAGCCATAAATATTTTCTCAAATAATGATATCCTAAATTACGCTTTATTACGATTCTTAACTAGCAATCAATAGGCAATTATGGTATTTTATCAAATTGGTTGTCTGCTTAATTAGGACATCTAATGCTTACTGAGTAAATTAACAGAAGCTTACTGAAAAATTCATGAAGAGGATTATAATACTAGTGCTGTGGCTTGCAACGGGCTTTATTTATTGCACTGAAAAGGAGAAGTGTTGTGACGAAGCAGACACCCCGAAGACTACAATAGAGGAGAGTGGAATGAACGATTCTTCCCCACAAAATTCATTGCAAGACAATATTGAAATGAATTATATTATAGGTTCTGTATTTAGAAAATCTTCTGCAGCCCTTAAAGAGGGCTATTTTGTTAATGGTCTTAAGTCAATGATTGCAGATAGTATCGCTGAGGGTAATACGCTGATAATTACTGGTTATTCATATGCTGATGAATTGAATCCAGAAGACTTGGCTTTAGAAAGGGCAGAATCCATACGAGAAAGACTTGACTTGACGACAAAAGTGTCAACTCTCAGAACAATAGTGATAGACACTGCTAATTTTAAAACCAATAATCTATTTGCAGCCTATCAATTTGTGGATAGTGACCTAGAGCAGGATTCCATTCCTATTCAAAATGTAGCAAGGATAGAGTCGACGCAGAATCCGCGTGAATTTCATTTCTACATAGATACATTGGAGAATGATGTTTTGGATACTATAACTTTATTTAAGTTAGAAGAAATTGCTAACCGAATAGGAAACAGTTTTTGTACAGTACAATTGTATAATGCTCATTCAAATAAGCCATATGGACAATCATTGAGTTATATGATGGAAGAGGCGCTTATAAGATTTGGAATGAGTCCAGGACGTGTCAATACGTTTGATAAAGCAAATAAAGACAATAGCGAAAATCACATAGAACTTATAATCAAACAATAACTTTGCATATGATGCTAAGTGTACTTTCGGATTTTTGTACTTGGTGGCCTTTTTGGTGGATAGTCCCCTTTGTGTTAGGGAGTCTGCTTGGATATTTCACATGGGGTAAGTACAAATCGAAAGTAACAAAATTGGAGGCAGAGTTAAAAGAGCACAAAGCGATAGGATATAAGTACGAAAAACTTCTGAAAAAATGCGAAATCGAAGTAAAGGATATGAAAAGTAAGTTAGTGCAGGAGAAAGGAAAAAATTCTGAGCTTCAAAAAGAGTTGGATACCACTCAGCAACAACTATCTAAATCTAAAGCCGTACCTCAGAAGGTTATCACTGAAGCTTCGCCACCCAAAAGTGTCTCAAAGGACATAGTACCAATATCGAACAATCCCACACAATCTGGAAACAAGAAAGACTTGTACGGGGATCAATCTAGTATTACATCTATGCTCAGATCGACTAATCTTCAGATTATTCAAGGTATAGGACCTAAAATGGAGAAGTTGTTAAATGAGAATAATATTAAAAGCTGGAGAGATCTATCTGGTAAGAGTTTTGGTGAGATAAGAGCCATCTTGGATAAGTATGGAAATAGATATATAGTTGTAGACCCCACTGAATGGTCAAAGCAGGCAAATCTTGCTAGTAAATCAAAATGGCAGGAACTTATTGAATTACAAAAAGAGTTAGGTAATTCTTCTAAGTTGCAAAGAGTACTTGTCCGCTTAGGCTTGGCTTAATTAAAAATCTTACTACTCACTGAACTTCCTAGCGGCCTTATACATTAAGAGGGTATGGATAAACAAACAGAAGAGGCATATTTCGCAGGAGGTTGTTTTTGGTGTACAGAATCTGTATTCCAGAATGTCAAAGGTGTAGAGACTGTTGTGTCTGGGTATGCTGGCGGCAATATTAAGAATCCGGGTTATAGAGAGATTTGTACTGGATTAACTGGACATGCTGAATTGGTTAAAATAACCTACAAGCCTGATATTGTTTCGTACAACGAACTGATGAAGATCTTCTTTGCAACACATGACCCTACTACCTTAAACAGACAAGGCAATGATAGAGGAACGCAATATCGGTCAGCTATCTTCTATACGAGCGAAGACATTAAAAATGTGTCAGCACAATTCATAAATGAAGTTGCCTCGACTATGTGGGATGCCCCAATCGTGACGACTCTGGAGCATTTAGACGTATTTTATGAAGCGGAAGCCTACCATCAGAATTATTACAATAACCATACGACCAAAGGCTATTGTAGAGTTGTAATACAACCTAAATTGGCAAAGTTTAAAAAAGAATTTCAGCACCTATTAGTATAGCTATGAATAAGGAAGAATATAATGAACTAACGTCGGAAGAAGCCTATGTTATAGAGCAGAAAGGTACCGAAAGACCATTTACTGGCGAGTATAACAATCACTATGCAAAGGGCACATATGTCTGTCGGAAATGTAATAATCCCTTGTATACTTCAGAGGCAAAATTTAAATCTGGATGTGGTTGGCCATCTTTTGATGATGAGATTGCAAATGCAGTGAAGCGAGTTGCCGATGCAGATGGAAGAAGGGTAGAGATCGTCTGCAACAATTGTGATGGGCACTTAGGACACGTGTTCATAGGAGAACGTATTACGTCTAAGAATACTCGTCATTGTGTTAACTCGCTTTCTATCAAGTTTATACCTGCTTAACATTTATCTTTTTTGCCTCATCATGAAAGACGCTGCCAGGCCAGTTTTTGTGGGTTTCAATTATAGTACTCTTAGTCCACTTTTCTACTTCATCACATAGGGCTAGTCCGTCAGTATTTGACATAGGTTGACCTATGTAAAGTTTGCACTGAGTTCGTATTCTGCCAAATTGCTTAAAGTGATGTTTGACCAAACTGGACTTATACCAGTGATCTTTTTTGTGTCTATATTCCAACACTATTGGAATGACAGGGAAGCCAATTTTTGCAGCCTCACCGAAGGTCCCTTTCTTATAGGGTAATGGCATAAAATTCCCTGAGACAGTTCCTTCAGGATAGACAAGGACATTCTTTCCTTCTTCTATAACTTCAACTAATCTCTCTCTTACAGCAGAGCGACTGCTCTTATTATCTCGTTTCACATATATAATGCCCGTTAGTTCTGCTCCTTGACTGATAAGAGGAAGTGATGCAACTTCTGCTTTTGCGATTACGAAAGCCTCTAGATAGCGTGCAAGTACAACTGGATCTGAAAAACTTCTGTGATTACACACATAAAGTCCTGTCTCACTTGGAATCTCTCCATGTCTTTCTACAGATATGCCTAGTACTGCGATAGCAAATTTGAGCCATTGACGTCTAATCCAAAATGCTCTTTTTGGCGTATTCTTGAAACCTAGGGCAGTGACGAGAAGATAGAGCGGTATGATTATTAACAAGCTAATAATCAAGATTAAGGCTCTTACTAAGGCAATGACAATGTATATAGGATTGTACACTGAGTCTTCAATTGATTCAAGCACAATATAGCTACTTCAATTTTCTAATCTTTCAAAAATTATGCTTTGCAGATGATAAAGTAGAGCTGCTTGACCCACTGTTTCAATGCCATAGATAGCTACTTATCCTTATAAATATGACTTCTGTTCTGAGTCTGCAGCTATTTCATCCAAATAATTCTTTTCTTATTAGGTGATTATATAGATTTATATTTGGCAACAGAAAGTGTTTTTTGTTCTAATAATCGAAAAGACGATATGGCGCAGTTTTTCAAATTTGTATTTGCTTCTTGCTTGGGAACACTAATAGCAGTGTTTGCTTCTTTTTTTCTGCTCATTATAATGGGCGCTGTTCTAGGGGCAGGAGAAGGTGGGATAGAAGGTGATTCCGTTCTTTTATTGGATTTTTCTAATCCTATACCAGAGTTAAGTGGCAATGTTGCAACAAGTGGTTTCTCATTTGAATCAACACCTGCTACTGGTCTACATGATATCGTTAGGTTACTGGATCATGCAGCCAATGACGGTAGTATTGAAGGGATCTTAATCAAAGCCTCTGCTACTTCTTCCTTGGGTATGGTTACAGCTTCTACAATTAGAGATGCCATCCAAAAGTTTAGGGATGAGTCAGACAAGTTCGTCTATGCGTATGGGGATTTCTATGAGAATACTTCTTACCTCATGGCATCTGCAGCTGATTCTATTTTTGTTAATCCTATGGGAATTGTGGATGTCAACGGCTATGCTACAATGATTCCTTTCTTTAAAGGAGCGATGGACAAACTAGGAGTTGACATGAATATCTTCTATGCAGGTAAATTTAAAAGTGCTACTGAGCCATATAGAAGGCAGAATATGAGTGAGCAAAGTCGAAGGCAGACAAAGGAGTATCTCAATGATAACTTTAATCTATATCTTGATGAAGTGACTCAATCTAGGGGAATCTCAAAAGAGAACTTGGAAAAATTGATTAACGAATTGAACATCGACAACAGTGAAGATGCCGTCAATCTTGGTATAATTGATGGAGTCAAACATTGGTATCAGGTGGAAGATATGATCAGAAATCAATTAGGTAAAAAGAAAGGACGTACGGTTAGTTACGTAACGCATGATGAATATGCGGACAGTGTCACATTGAAAAAAGGTAGCGGTAAGAATAAGGTAGCTGTAATTTTTGCAGAAGGAGAGGTGGCTTATGCTAATGAGAACAGAGGCAATATTAATGAGAAGACCTATCATGATATCTTTGATAAGATCAGAAAGGACAAAAGAGTCAAAGCCATAGTCCTTAGGGTCAATAGTCCTGGTGGTAGTGCTTTTACATCTGAGGCTATATTGAGAGAGTTGAGTGAATTGCAGAAGGACTCCGTTCCTATAGTCGCTTCATTTGGAGATTATGCCGCATCTGGAGGATACTATATCGCAGCCAATGCAGATAAGATAGTATCGCACCCACAGACACTTACAGGATCAATAGGAGTCTTCTCCATGCTGCCTAATTTCAAAAAAGGAATGGAAGAAAAGCTGGGGATTACTTTTGATACTGTCAAGACACATCCTCATGCAATTGTAGCCAGTCCGTTTTTAGATATGAACGAGTCGGAAAAAGTAGCTCTCCAAAACTTTACTGATAATATGTATGAGACCTTTCTAGATAGGGTAGCTAATGGAAGACATAAATCAGTAGCAGAGATAGATTCAGTGGGGCAGGGAAGAGTCTGGACAGGTCAAAGAGCTATAGAGAAGGGTCTGGTGGACGAGCTAGGCGGTTTAGATAGAGCTATAGAAATCGCTGCTGACTTGGCAGATATTTCTGAATACAAGCTTGTAGAATATCCGAGAATAGAAAAAGAATTTTGGGAAGAAATTTTGACTGAATTCAACAAAGGTGCTAATGCTAAGTTTGCTCCAAAATTAACACCTCAAGAGAAAAAAATACTTGGAACAATTGAAGAGTACAGAACCTTGATGAGGTACAATGAACCTCTTGCTAGGCTTCCTTTTGAAATGACTTATTAATTTGATGACAAGCCAATTACCGCTCTTTCCACTTGGTCTACTTGCGTTTCCAGATGAGAAGGTAAACCTTCATATTTTCGAACCCAGATACAAACAACTTGTAACTGAATGCTTTGAGCTAGAAAACCCCTTTGGTATTGTTCCATACCAAGAAGGTGAAGAGATGTCCTTAGGAACAGAAATGCAAATCGTAGAAATCTCGCATATCTATGAGGATGGAAAAATGGATATCAAAACTCAAGGCAAAAGGATATTTAATTTAGAATCTTTTGAAGCGCAAATGCCAGGTAAACTATATCCTGGAGGAGTGGTGAGATTTTTAGAGCCAGAGTATGCAATGCCTAGTTTATTACTAGTGCAAGAAGTGAAAGAACTGCTACAAAAATTATATAGTTTGCTAGGAATAGAATTGCCTTTTAATGATTGGGATGAATCATATTCACTCTATGAAATTGGGCACAAGCTGGGCTTGAATCTTAGTGAAGAAATTGATTTTCTTGGTCTTCCAAGTGAGGCAGACAGATTTGAGTACACTAAAGTACATCTGAAGAAGATGATTCCAGCTGTTGAGAAAATGGAATCAATAAGGAAACGCGTCAAGATGAATGGCCACTTCAAAAATGTGATCCCACCTGATGTCGAATCACTGTAGACAAGCTAGCCTATAATCTATCTCCATGCAGATCTAATCTCAAAGAAAATACATGAGAGACAAGGACTCCGGATACGCTGCCAATATTAGTCAACGCATAATCTATATTAACCAACCCTAGGTCAATACCCAATCCAATGTTTGGCGTAAACTCAAATGCGGCATCTGCATTTTCATTGACAATATTTTGGAAATTTCCGATCCCTGCTCTAAAGAATACTTTCCGATCATAACCTATTTCAAAACCCGCTGTTGGGTCTATCCCGATATTTTCACCACTAAAGACACCAGATTTAGTCCCATCAGACGAAAGTCTTAAGTCTGCTTCTAATAGGTAGGTGAATCTGGTCCCATTATCAATCTTATATGCAGCTGCCAAAACTATTTTGGGTAAAGCTACTTCTGTGCTTGAAACGGGCACTTCATTACCTTCTCTTTGGAATACTCTAATTTCATCCTCGGTTAATGAAAAGCTCCAATTGTTGATAGTCGTTGTGATATCTCTACCCATTAGGCCAAAGCTAAAATTGCCTACTTCGTACTGCAATCCAAGATCAAAACCAAAACCAAAAGCATTGCCAAAGGAACCGATGTTTCTATATATCACTTTTGCCGAACCTCCTATTGAAAGTCCATCTATACCCAGGTCCTGTCCATATGATAGAAAGAAGGCATAATCAGCAGCAGAGAACTCTGTTACATTATTGAAATTGACGGTACCGTCGTCATCCAAAAGATTTAGAGTGTTAGGTATATTGTCTACGCCTAATCTGATAAGTGTTACACTACCATAACTGTTCTTTCTGTCATTGAATCTTTTACCAAATGCCAGATAATCGTAATTAGCTATTCCACCAAACCAAGAAGCGTGCATGGCATTAACCTGTGCTGGTGCCTCTATTCTTGCTAGTCCTGCTGGATTCCAATAAGCTGCTGAAATATCATCTACAGTAGCAGCTACACTACCGAACATACCATGAGCCTTTGCCCCTACACCGATATTCAAGAATTCATTGACAAATCTGACATCAGCTTGTGCTTGACCTTGCGTTGGCGTAAGAAATAATGCGAAAAGAGCAGTTGAAAGCGTAAATAGGGTAGACTTAAATACCTTAAATAATCTCATTACAAATATATTATACTAAATTAATATGTATAAATCATTGATTATCAACGATTACAAATAACTACAATGAAATTATGGAAATTTTATAGCTAGATGGATTATCTAACAAACGCAAGATACAAGTATTAAGTATTAAATTTCACGAAAAACTGTATAGATGTTGCGTAAGTTACTTTCTGTTTTTGGCGGAGTATTTCTGGGAATCATATCGACTAGAGCTATACACTCTTTCAGTACTAAAATACATCCAGCACCATCTATTGCAGAACTAGCTACTGAAGAAACTTTCAAGGCCTATTTGGATACCTTGCCTATTGAAGTGTATTACTTGATTATAGTATCTCATATAGCGGGCACAGGGATCGCAGCTTTTGTCACTTCAAAAATGAACGAGACTAATGGATTTTATCTCGGACTAATATCAGTTTTTGTCATGATACTATTCTCAGTAATCACATTTACACAAGTTCCAGTCTCAGGATGGCTTATAGCAATCGACTTGATGTCAATGCTTATGATTGGAATGTTAGCAGCAAAACTTGGCGATTAACGACAAGGACTCTCTATCGAAACAATGAGTGCAAAAATTGTTGATAGATGCCTAACTCATTGCCAGATCTTCTCTCCACACCTTTGCATTGCTTGTCCATATCATGCACTAATTTGAACGCTTTTTTGATTTGCTCAAGGCTGTAGTTTTTCGCAGCAGCTTTGTATTCATTGGCGAAAAAGGGACTAATCTTTACGGCACTTGCAAAGGTCCTCGAATCCGAATTTTGGTATTTCTTGGCAACAAACAACTTGGTAAAATAATTGTACAAAGCGCCAACATTCATTTGAATAGGGTTGGCTTTATTGTTTCTGGAAAAATGAAGTACTATTCTGTGCGCACGATTTATATCTCTCATTCCAATAGCTTTTTGAAGTTCAAAGACGTTAAAGTCCTTGCTGATGCCAATATATTTCTCCACATGCTCCATCGTAACCTCAGTGCCGTCATTAAGGTTTAGAGCCAGTTTGTCTAGTTCATTGTTGATTTTTGATAAGTTAGTACCAAGGTGTTCGGCTATTAGATTGGCTACTTTTGCATTGATATTTATCTTTTTGTTTTGTGCCATATTACAGATCAGACCAGGAATCTGATTATCATATATCTTTTTGGTTTCTAGTATAGCAGCATTTTTCTTCAGCGCTGACCATATTTTCTTCTTTCGCTTATCTAGTTTCTTATACTTATGAGCCAAGACCAGTATAGTCTGAGGCGAGGGTTTCTCAATGTATTCTGCAAGCTTTTCTATTGTAGACAATGATTGGGCTTCTTTGATGATGACAACACGATGACTAGCCATCATAGGATACTGTAATGATTGATCTATGATTTGTTTGAAATCTGTTTCTTTACCGTACAAAACTACCTGATTAAATGAGCGAGACGCTTCATCCAGAATATTTTGCTCTATATAGTTGACTATAGTGTCTATATAATATGGCTCCTCTGATTGTAGAAAGTACACTGGATAATACTTACCAGCCTTCAAGTCTTTAAGAATAGAATTATGATCCATCAATTTGCTTATAGAGAGTCGAAAGATAATTCATATTATAAAATTCGCACAAGTATTATCTAACAATTGTAAATAAGATGATAGCTCAAGAAATCCTAGTCAATTACTACCTTTACGAGGATTCAAATTTAACTTATGTCTCCTACTTACATTATCGCGTTAGACCAAGGAACAAGTAGTTGTAGGGCTTTACTGGTGTCTAATAAAGGGACTATTCTCGGTATGACCCAGCAAGAGTTTACACAGCATTTTCCTCAATCAGATTGGGTCGAGCATGATCCAGAAGAAATTTGGACAGTGCAGATGAAGGTTTTGGATGAGTTGGTTTCTACCTATGTGGATGATCTCAGTAGGATAGTAGCCATCAGCGTTACCAACCAAAGAGAAACAACAGTTGTATGGAATAAGCATACAGGTGAGCCTATATATAATGCTATCGTATGGCAAGACAAAAGGACTAGCGCATATTGTAAGCAATTAAAAGCTCAAGGGCATGAACCATATATAAAGGCAGCTACAGGCTTACCATTGGATGCTTATTTTTCAGGGACTAAACTAAATTGGGTATTGAATCGAACTGATGTCCCAGTAGAAGATCTTTGTTTTGGGACTATTGATACTTGGCTGATTTGGAAAATGACCAAAGGCCAAAGTCATGTCACAGATTATACCAATGCCTCGCGTACCTTACTCTATAATATTCAGACGTTAGATTGGGATAAAAAGATATTAGACCTCATGGATATCCCGATGAGTATACTTCCTTCAGTTCAGCCTTCTGCATCCAATTTTGGTCAGTTTAGCTATAAAGGATGCAATATTCCAATTGCAGGAGTAGCTGGGGACCAACAAGCGGCTTTATTTGGTCAAGCTTGTTTCGAGAAGGGAATGGCTAAGAATACTTATGGGACAGGTTGCTTCATGTTAATGAATGTGGGAAAAGAATATATCCCTTCTGAGCAGGGATTATTGACCACCTTATGCTGCGATAGTAAAGGTGGATTAGCTTACGCATTAGAAGGGAGCATTTTTGTGGCAGGCGCTGCTATACAGTGGTTGAGAGATGGCTTACAAATTATAGAAGATTCTAAAGAGACAGGAGATAAGGCAACAAACGTCATAGATTCTGATGATGTCGTAGTGGTACCTGCATTTGCAGGGATGGGTGCTCCATACTGGAATATGGATAGTCGTGGTGCCATATTTGGATTAACCAGAGCAGTCACTCGTGACCACTTGATTAAAGGGACTTTGGATGGCATTGCGTACAGGACGAAAGATGTCTTAGATGCCATGTCCAAAGATAGCGGTATAAATCTCCAAGCGTTAAAGGTAGATGGCGGCGCTTGCAAGAACAACTATCTGATGCAGTTCCAATCCTCTATACTCAATACTGATGTAGAGAGGCCAGTTGTGACTGAGTCCACGGCTATGGGTGTTGCCTACTTGGCAGGAATCACTATGGGAATATGGGATGCCGAATCTATTAGCTCAAATCGTCAAATCGATAAGACCTTTAAGCCAAAGATGGAAGATGAAAAAAGAAATAGGCTTTATGGCCAATGGCAAAAAGCAGTAGCACGTACCTTGGATTGGAAAGGAGATAGTACAGTGTCTTGATTGTTGGCTGGTTATATTTGTGAGGTTTAAAGTGCTTTATTTTATAGGTAATTGACTGTATTGTAATGCGCATATAAATGTAAAAGGGACTATGTTGGAAAAATTAGGTTTTGATTTTAAACATCTTAAAGGAGATCTTTTCGGAGGTATTACTGCTGGTATTGTGGCATTACCATTGGCATTGGCCTTTGGTGTAAGTTCAGGATTGGGACCAGCTGCTGGTCTTTATGGTGCGATTTTTATCAGTTTTTTTGCTTCACTATTTGGCGGTACTAATACCCAGATTTCTGGACCGACAGCGCCTATGACGGCTGTGAGTATGGTTGTCATTGGAAGTGTGTTAGCCACGTTTAATGGAAATGTTGTAGAAGCGCTTCCAACTATTCTTATCATTTTTTTATTAGCAGGTCTAATGCAAATTGTATTAGGTATGATAGGCTTAGGTAAGTATATCAAGTACATTCCATATCCAGTTGTGTCAGGCTTCATGACAGCAATTGGCGTTATAATACTGATCACACAAGTTTTACCTGCTGTAGGTTATTATCCAAAGGAAGATGTAGAATATGTATCTCAATTCAAACCTCAAGCAGAAGAAGTACTATTGGATAAAATTCTCAAAGATGAGGCAGGAGAAGGATTGTTGGTGCTTGATAATTTTAAGGAAACTATTAACCGAGCGGAGAAAATAACAGAGGAGGAAATTGCTTTAGAATCAAAAACCTTAGCTGGCAGTGCTTCGTCAGGAATAATAGGTACAATCAAAGTATTACCGAGAGCTCTAGCAAAAATAAGTGAGAATAAGGTAGAATGGATGATAGCGCTAGGGACTATTTTTATCATATACGGATTTAAGCGAATTACTAAAGTGGTTCCAAGTACCCTAGTTGCTCTCTTGGTCATGTCTATAATAGCAATAGGCTTTGATTTAGACTACAGAGCTATCCCAAAAATTGAAGGTGGGTTGCCTAAGCTGCATATTGATATGTTTACCGGACTAAGTCTAGAGGTATTAGCGAAATCAGCAGCTATTACAACAGCAATGACCTTAGCTCTCTTGGGTGCCATAGATAGTTTGCTCACCTCAATAGTAGCAGATAATATGACGAAGACCAGGCATAGTCCTAACAAGGAATTAGTTGGTCAAGGTATAGGCAATAGTATAGCAGCATTATTCGGAGGAATACCTGGTGCGGGCGCAACGATTAGGACTGTTGTCAATATTAATGCAGGGGGAAAGACGAGATTGTCAGGCATGATTGCTGGCGTATTACTGTTTATGATCATGTTAGCATTGGCTCCAATTGCATCCAAAATTCCGGCTGCAGTCTTGGCTGGTATCCTAATTACCGTGGGTATAGGCGTCATGGATTATAAAGGGTTAAAAGCGATTCCATATATGCCTAAACCGGAAGTGTTCATTATGCTGATTGTGTTAGTCCTGTCATCATTTTGGAACCTTGTATTTGCAGTAGGTATAGGACTGATAATTGCTGCGCTGATGTTTATGAAACAAATAGGGGATCTAACCGCCGAAAAATCAAAGGTCACAAATCTTGTGGATGACGAACAATGGGATGATGAGATTGGATTTCCTATGGAGATGAAAGAAGAAGTTACCATTAAGCATATCAATGGTCCTTTGTTTTTTGGATCTACAAATGATTTCCAATTGCTGGCTGCAAAGATACCTGACACAACTAAAGCTGTAGTGGTTAGAATGGGTCGGATGCCATACATGGACCAATCTGGTTTGTATGCTATTGAGGATGTAATTTCAGAATTGGTCTTATCTGGCATAAAGGTCTTGCTGGTCAATCCAGCTGAGCAACCGCACTACATGATGGAAAGAATTGATATTATACCAGACTTGATTCCAAAGGAGCACATATTTACAGATTTTGGAAGATGCCTAGAGTGGATAAAGAGTAACGTCAAAGATGAATATCCACCAGCAACAGTATAAGACGAATGAATAATAGAAGATTTAGAATCGTTAAGTTTAATTCGTGTGGCGATTATTTATTTCAATAATGCCTGCGTACATTCGTTTTACTAAAAAACATGATTATGGGGCCTTAGCTCAGCTGGCTAGAGCGCTTGCCTGGCAGGCAAGAGGTCAGGGGTTCGACTCCCCTAGGCTCCACCAAGGTATCTAACTATGTGTTTTTCATAGTTTTTCTTCAATCGCCAGAAAGAGACTCTTTTTCTTTTTTTTGTATTTCAAGAATCTAAACGATAATCGATGTATCTTATATTCGTTAGCGATGCTAGAGGTCATGTATACCTGTTGCGCAATGATGCAGTGCCGCACGGCACCTTATAAAAATTACGACAATTTTAATTCCCTCACCCAAGCTTCAACAACATCTGAATATTTGACCGACTATATATACTTGGCGTAAATGGCAATTCTATGAAGCCGAGAGATTTATATAAAGTGATAGCAGGATTTAATACCGTGTTGCTTTCAAGGAATAATGACCGACCTCCTTTGGACTTGGCTTCATTGATGATGGATAAAGCCAATTTTCTACCTATCCCTTTGCCTTGGTGCTTTTTTGTTACTCCCATCTTTGACAGTTCATAATCATAGGGTTTGTCTATCAATTTTACGAGACTGCATACACCTACAGGTATACTGTCAGCAATGGCAAAATGAATAGCACCCCCTTTGGCTATGATGGATTCTGGATTATTAAGTTTACTAATGTCTTCCTCCTCCATATAGAAATACTGATCTATCCACTCTGCATTTAATGATTTGTAGTAGCTTCTGAACTTTGCCTCGTAAGGGATTATGGTAACTTTCATCTCATTATTTTTTCTCAGTCTCTATATAATCTATTACAATTCTTTCTAATGAAGAAAGCGGTATAGAACCATTAGATAACACTAAGTCATGAAAGGCTCTGAGGTCAAAATCACTGCCTAATTCCGTTTCAGCCTTTTCTCTAAGTTCTCTTATTTTTAGTTCACCTATCTTGTAAGAAACCGCTTGACCAGGCCAGCCTATATAACGGTCTATTTCTGTATTAACTTCGTGCAAGGAAAGTGATGTATTGTCCGCCATATACTGTACGGCTTCTTCTCTTGTCCATCCAAAGTAATGCATCCCTGGATCTACAACTAACCGACAGGCCCTCCACATTTCATAAGTGAGTCGTCCAAAGTCCTCGTAAGGCGTCGTATACATGCCCGCTTCTTTGCCTAAGTATTCTGCATATAGACCCCAACCTTCTCCAAAAGCGCTGAGGTACTGGTTCTTTCTAAATTTTGGCAAATCCAATTCTTTTGCAAGGCTTATTTGAAGATGATGACCAGGTACAGCTTCATGTAAGGTCAGAGAGGGGAGGACATACTTTGGTCTTGCAGGTAGATTATATGTATTGACCAGATAGGCGCCTGCTCTCATGCCAGTAAATGACCCACCAGAGTAACGGCCAGTTGTATATGTAGGCGCTATATCATCAGGTACAGGTTTGACCGTAAAAGGGAGGCTTGGTAGTTTAGTGAAATATCTTGGTAATATTTCTTGTGCTTTCATGGACAACCATGCGGCATGATTGAGTAAGTCTTGAGGTGTTTCTGCATAGAAGCTTTTTTCTGTTCTCAGATACTCCAAGAAGTCAGAAAAGCTGCCGTCAAAATTAAGGTCAGAAATAATTTTTTTCATTTCACCCTTTATTCTGGCAACTTCACTTTTTCCAAGTTTGAATACCTCATCTGGTGTCATGACAAGGGTGGTGAAGTATTTTACTCTCTGCTCATAATAACTTTTTCCATCTTGATTAAGTCCGACACCTACATCTGCTCTGGTTTGAGGTATATACTCTAGAGATAAAAAATCTTCTAGTCTTTGAAAACTATCTCCGATTGGACCATCAATATATTGTGCAAAATCTACTTTCTCTGTATCCGAAATTTCTGCTGAGCTCAGTGGAAGTTTCATGAAAGCAAACCCATCACTCTGAATTTTCTTAAGTAATGTCAAGCAATTAGTAGCTACTAATTTAGGCATGACTTTGTTTTCTGCCAAGCCAGTTCTCATCAAGGCAATCTGCTGATTCACATATCTAGGTGTATCATCAAGTAGTGCTTTATACTGGGTTATAGACTCTTTGTCATCCAGTAATTTACCCTGTAGATTATATATCATGCTGATAATAAATCCTCCCTCAGCACTAAGAGGCATTAATTCCGATCTGTAGCTTCGATTGTCTATTTTGTCCCTTAGAATTAATTCCAATAACTCGGCATTAATTAACTCTTGTGTGTTTAAGTCGGTGTGGTCTATCGCTAATATGTTCTTTAGTAACCCTTTATAAGCGAGTAGTGTCTGACTGCTATTTTCCGAGGTAAAGTCTGGCCAAGATGATTTGTATATGTCCTTTTGTTGGTCTTGTATCTCTTGATACGCAACTACTATTTTTGTTAGGGTAGATGATTGGGAAGACAAAGATTGGATGCTAAGTAAAAATGCCCCGAATAAAATGATATATCTCATTTGAATAATATTGGTGGATTAAGCTACTATCTTCATTTTACATAGCCATGAAATTATATTGAAATTAAGATAGTATAAAGTCTTGCAATTTCAATATGGCTTTTAATCATTGAGGATACTTTGACTCCAAATTTGTTATTTGTACATTTAGAAAAAATATTTAAAATGAAACAAGGTTTAATATTAATCTTATCCCTATTAATCGCTTCTACAGCTATCGGTCAAGTTAACTTTTTTGAAGGATCTTGGGACGAAGCATTTGCTAAGGCAAAGACAGAGGGAAAGCATGTTTTTGTAGATTCTTACACTGATTGGTGCTATTGGTGTAAAGTGATGGACAAAAATACCTTCACGGATGAGGCAATTGCTAACTATCTAAATGAAGAATTTGTACCAATCAAAGTAAATATGGAGAAAGGATTTGGGATAGATGTTGCTATGAAGTTTAGAGTCAGAGGTTTTCCTACCTTGATGTATTTTAATCATGAAGGAGAATTGGTAGAGAAGAAAGCTGGGTATGAGCAGGATAATGGAAAGTTTTTGGATCATTTAAAAATGATCAGAACAGAGAAGACTGAAAAGGTTTTTGCCTTTGATTCTCAATCTTTTGATTTGGAGTATCCTGAATTTATACAAGGCGTTTTTGGCGTAGGGGGAGAAAGAAAGCGTACAAATGCAGAGACAGTGGATGCTTGGTTGGATGACCAAGATGACTTATACAATGAAGTGGCATGGACAGCGTTAACGCAGTGCCCAACAAGTGACAAGTATAAAATGCACGTTCTGGAGAATAAGGATACTTATACGTCACTGTATGGTACTAGTGAATTTGACAGGGTGGTCATTTCTGTAGTGTCGAATAAGGTTAAAGATGCAGCAAATGAAAAGAGTACTGAGATGTTTGACGAATCTATAGCCATGCTTAATGAGTATATGGCAGCAGGAGATGATAGAGATGATATGGTTAATAGTTTTGAATATAGCTTCTTTCAATCAGCTGGAATGTGGAAGGAATATACAATGAAAGCTGATGCTGATCTTAAGGACAAACCAATAGACGAACAATTTGATTTTGCCAATAGAGTGGGATGGACACTGTACGAACAATGCGAAGACCAAAAGTGTCTTAAAATAATGGAAGAGTGGATGGCAAAAGTTGTAGAATTAGATCCTAAATACATGTATATGGATACTTATGCAGCACTTTTATTCAAAACTGGTGATTTGGCAAATGCTAAAAAATATGCTTCCAAAGCAATAGAAATTGGGAAAAAGGAAGACACAGATACTGCAGATACAGCGGCCCTCTTAGAAAAAATTGAAGCCAGTATGGACGAGGATGGCCAATAGGCGATTTTCATAACTAACTCACATCTATATAAAAGAAAGGTGACTCCAAATTAGGAGCCACCTTTTTTTATTTGATTTTTGGGGTCTTCAAAATCTATAAATTTTACGCTTGTACACCTGATTACTGTTTAACCAATCTGGTGACTAGTTGCTTTTCGTCTTTGGTTAAATGGAGGATGTAGTATCCTTCATCCAGAGTCGTTACATCTATCTTATTCAGTCCAGATCCGAGATGTTCTCTAAGAAGTTTTCGTCCAGTTACACTATATAGGGTAGCTAAGACTGATTCTTCTGAGCTGATATTAATCACATTTTGTACTGGATTAGGGGAGATGCTGACCTCAAAAGATAATTCTGCTATACTACTCGTTTCTTCATGTGTTGCAATGTTGGATCTTATAGAAAAAGGAGCCCGGTCGATATCACAATCCACATTACCTCATATCTCTACTTGATAAAAAGAAACTCCTGGAGGTGCTGCGCATCCTTCAGAATCAGAAACAGTAACGGAGTAGGTGCCTTCACCTAATCCAATT
>CAZPUF010000008.1:26398-32027 GCA_964589705.1 uncultured Saprospiraceae bacterium
AATCCTAGTATCCAAATGATTGTTTTCATAGTAATTTGTTTTATTGATTTAGGAAGGGTGGGTTGTTATATAGACATTGAAAACTATCCATATTTTAATTCTTCGTTGGCTAATTATTAAAACACATGACCAAAGCCAAACTAGGTACAAAATCAGAGAAAAAAGGTAACTCATACCAATTAGCTATCTATCGTATTCGGGACATATATATTGACCATTTATTATACGATGGCATAACTTTTGACCTAATGTTGTCAACGAATAATACCCTAAGCCAAAACTCTCATTACTCATCAGGGTGGATTTTTAACTTGAAATGTCCATTTATGACTACCCTTTACACATCTATACCTCACTCTGAGGTTAGCAACTCACCTCCACATATAATGCTGTTTTTAGATAGGCGTACTTAGATTAAGTATCAGACCTAATCCTGTTTTTCATTTATTGTTTATCCACTTTATATCTATCCACATGATGAAAGCACTTTCATTCTGTAAGGGCATATGCACCTACATTCTCATCACATTTTTATTGTTTATATGTGTTACTGCTAAGGCACAATTGGCTGATTCCTTGTCATTTAATGATTTTAATGATGACATGGGTGCATGGACTGAAAGTCAGTTTGCTCAAGTTGTCCCAATAGCTCCAGGTTCTGAAGAGGGCTGGCTTTTGCTAGCAAGGGCAGAAGGCATGTCTTCTGCAACTGCCCCCCATGAAGATCCTTACATTTCGACAGGTCTCGTTTCTCTTCTTGATTTTTGCGGTGTTGACTTAGAATTTGAAATAACAACTTTTAATCTTGATGCTGATAGTCATATCTATGTTGATGTTTCGTCAGACAGAGGAGAGACTTTTCAAATTATGAGAACAGATCAGGAGTTATTCAGTCTGACTTCTTCTAATCATTTTGAAAATGGGCAAAAATCTACCGTGTCATTTCCAATTAGAAGTCTGCTTACAGATTCTCTAATCTTAAGAATAAATACAAAGGACATCGATTTTGGAACAAAGATATTTATTGATAATATAACGCTAAAAGGAAAAAATGAAGAGGACTTCATGCTGGCAAAATGGCAGATGGGTCCAAGCAAAGAAATTGACCTTATTGAGAAACTTGCCCCTGAGTACGAACCAGGTAATTGTTTTAGTGTCTTAGCATTTCCTGCAGAGATTCCTGATGAGGGAAATCACTTTGGAGTAGAAGGTTATTCACATAATTTTCTGGCACAAACAGTAGCGGCTATTGAAGCATCTCATCAAGCTGATGGAGCATTATGCATAGACATAGGTGACAATTCATCAGATAATTCAGTCTCTTTTAGTTTGGATGTAACGCCACTTACGGGGGGTGCGATTACTTCATTTGAATTTATGGAACGAGCGCCAGAGTATCTCGGCATTGATAACAACAATTATCCAACTGTCTTTGAGTTAAAAGTGTATAAGAATGAAGAATTAATATTTTCAGAGAGAAATATAGAAACTTCTCGTCAATGGAGTGATAGAGTCTTCAGGCTAGATCATATTCATGAATTATCTACTGGTGAGTTTGCCACTTATAGATTCGAGTTAACACCTAGAGAACGTGTAGGTGCTTCTGGTGATATATCTGTATGGATGATTGATGAGGTTCGAGTAATGGGAGGATGCTGCTTTTCTGAATGTCCTCTGCTGGAAGTCGCAGTATCTGTGGAGGAGAATAGTGAGGGTGTATTTCTAAGCCCAGATATTAACGATGAGGATGCATGCATAGGAGAATGTCTAGGTAATATTACTAACCATACAGCAGAAGCAGTATCTATACTTACTGGACAATCTACAGGTTGGTCTTACTTTAATAATGCGACGACTGTTGCAACGGAGGACATGAGTATGGTGCTGCCAGCATCTTTTGAGTCACATACTTTCAGGTTGAATACATCCAAATCTTCATCTCCTCAATATATTGAGACAGACATTGTAAATCTTTGCCCAGGAGAAACTTATTCAGTTTGTTTTGATTACCTCAGTACTTTAGAACAAAGTGAAGAAAATAATAGAGCAAGACTATTTTCACTGGTCGATGGGAAAAGGAGGTTTATGACTGGTGGACTAGACTCTACTCAGGCTTGTATGACTTTCTTGGCTAGTGATGATCAGCACAGAGTAAGATTGTCTTTAGATAATGGAGGAGAAGTCATAACACTTGCTGAGCAGTTTTATCTTGATAACATCGCAGTAGATCGTATTCCTATCTCAGAGCAAAGACAGTTGTCGACTATATGGAGAAGTGGAAGCAATGGTGAGTTACATCTGAATACTTTGCCTATTGCTAATGCTAGTACTCAATATAGCTTTTTTCAATCAGATGAATTAGATTCTACATCAATCTATAATGACCAGAAATTGTATACGATGTGCTTTAATGCCTTTGTAGAAAACGCAGCTTCTGATTTAGACAGAATAGTTGTAACACTGGATGGTATAGTAGACAAGACCTTTTATAGATCAGAATTATCGGGAGAGCAATGTTTTTCATTCTTACATAATAGGGTAGAACAAGCGTTCAGTTTTGTCGCACTCAATAGAGATGACTTAGAGCTACCAAGTGATGCGGTAAGATTAGAAGAAGTACATCTAATGTTTAATGTGACAGATGACGAAACACCTCTGCCAGACGGTAACTTCGAATGGACATTACCCAATGGTACTACCTCAAGAGAATTGGAAATTTTGGCAGACCAAGATGGTGATTACCAACTTGTATATGGTAATTGTATAAGTTGTTCTGAAGCCACTGAATTCACGCTTGAAATCAAAAAGGATGTTTGCCCTTCAGAAGAAATTGTTATCTCTTGTACATCATCTATCGACCCACAAGAGAATCCAACAATGTCATTGGTTATACCTCAAGCACCATATAGTATAGGTGAATCGTCTTATGTAGATGAGATTTTAGAGTCCAATTGTCAGCAAATAATTAACCGTAATTGGGCAGTTGAGCGGCTATTCAAGGGGGAATTTTATGATAGTACATTTTGCTTCCAACAGATTATTATAAATGATGATCAAGCGCCTGTTTTTGGTCGATTGCCTGAGAGGGAAGTATCTTGTTTTGAAGATATTCCAGAAGCTGAAATGCCTATAGTTGATGATGATTGTGATCCAGAATTAATAATCTCTTTTAGTGAAGTAAACCATGAAGGTATTGGCTGTCCATTAAGTCCACGGTACTTTACAAGAACATGGACGGCTGTTGATGATTGCGGAAATACATCTACTGCTGAAGAAGAATATATTATCATATTTGACTTTCCAACTGTAACTTGCCCAGAGTCAAAAGTAGTCTCCTGTTTTGAAGAAATTTCCATAAGCGAACCGTTGGTAGAATGGGAATGTGGATCTCTAACAACTTCATTTGAGGCCTCTTTGCAATTAGTGAGCGGAGATTCGGGGTGTAATGGTGCTGTCTATAATATGACTTATACAATAACTGATCAGTGTGAGAGAGTGCAGGAATGTGTTCAAGAGTTTGAGATCAATGGTCAATCTATAGCCCTTACTTGCCCACAATCTACAACAGTATTGTGTATAGATAATTTTCAACCAATTAACCCTTTTGTCTTAAGTACATGTGAACAACCGTACAATACATCTGTCTCTTCACCTATTCTAACCTCTGGACAAAACAATTGTCAAGGTGCTGAGTATAATGTAGTTTATACTGTATCTAATCTTTGTGGACTTTCTCAACAGTGTATTCAAGTAGTCACGGTAGATAATCCAGGTTTAAGTATTGAATGTCCAAGTGCTTTAACCGTTTCTTGTGCTTCTGATATATCTCCTGAGATTCCATTGGTTTCGACTTATTGTGATTTGAATACTTCATATTACAGTGAAGCTCCGGTCTTGGTGAGTGGTCTTGCTGAGTGCAGTGGTGCAGTATATGAAATAAATTATATTGCTAATGATGCTTGTGGAAATAGTGTGTCATGTCAACAACAATTTGTAATCGAGAACGAAGGTTTGAGTATAATTTGCCCTACTGATTATGAAGTAGAATGTATCGATGAAATCGAATTTGGAATTCCTGATTTGACATCGTTCTGTTCGACTAATCCGACTTTCAACTACTCTGATCCAGTTGCTCTATCAAGTCAGCTGAGTTGTGATGGAGAAAAATATTTAATCACTTATACGGGTTCAGATGACTGTGATATTGAAGTAAGTTGTGATCAAACTGTAACTATTTCCAATACTGGACCTGCTCTTATCTGTCCACAAAATGTCGTCGTAGAGTGTATAGGAGATTTCGAGCCGAGTAGTCCGTTAGTAGAGTCACCTTGTGGTGTAGGTTACGTTATAAGTAATACACAACCAGTTCTAGTTTCTGGAACATCACTTTGCTCCAGCAGTGAGTATGTTGTCGATTATAATCTTATAGACGATTGTGATAATGCCTTAAGCTGTCAACAGATAATTACACTAGATCATCAGCCATTGACACTAGAATGTCCAGATAATATAACAGTTACAGAACTTGAAGATGTGGTAGCCAGCGCTCCTTTCGTGTCCCAATTGTGTAATATTCAGACTGTGATATCCAATTCAGACCCTTACCTGGACTATGTTGACTGCAGTGTGGCTGTGTATCATATAGACTATATCGCGAGTAATACTTGTGCAGAGTCAGCAAGTTGTACACAAGCGATTACAGTTACTGATGATACGAATGCATTAGATGGGAATTTTATATGCGCTCATGCTGATTGGTTTGTGAACACTGATTGTGATCTAGGAGGAATCAATGATGCTGAAGAATGTGCATTGCAACTTAATCCAGAAGATCCATGTGATGACGTTAGTTTTATAGTTGAGCCAATAGATGTGCTTTGTTTTGGAGATAATTCTGGTTTAATATCTATAGTAGTTCAGAATGGAAATCAACCTTATGAATTTAGCTTGGATAGTCAAAATTGGGATATGTCTTTAGATATAAATAATTTGTATGCTGGAAATTATACAGTTTATGTTCAAAGTACAGTGGGTCCTAGTTGTCAATTTGAATTTCCAGTTACAATTTCTGAACCTCCATTATCCGAAGCAGATGCAGGCATGGATCAAGAGATTTGTGTGAATGACAGTGCCTTCCTTCAAGCATCAGGGGGTTTAAGCTATTTATGGAGTAATGGAATGACTGACGCAACAATAGAAGTGTCTCCAACCGTAACAACAGCTTTTACTGTAACCGTAACTCAATCAAATGGTTGTTTTAATACGGATGAAGTAGAAGTGATTGTTAACGAGAACAATGCTGCTGATGCAGGAATAGATCAGGAGATATGTATCAATGATATCATTCCTTTGTCAGCCATTGGAGGGGTGGAGTATCTTTGGTCCAATGGTGAGACAACTGCACAAATTTTTGTTAGTCCAACCTCAAGTCAAACATTCGAAGTGACTGTCACAGATGTTAATGGGTGTACAGATACGGATGCAGTAGAAATCATTGTCAATGAGAATACAAGTGCATTTGCAGGAGCTGATTTGGCCATATGTAATTTTGATGCTGCTACTTTATCAGCTGAAGGAGGAGATGGATACGCATGGAGTACAGGAGAAATAACTTCAACTATCACAGTGA